>JBJERT010000099.1:0-1764 GCA_051882435.1 Faecalibacterium sp. | reverse complement strand
CCCCGTCATGTTCCACATGGAACACTCCCCTCACCGGTCGCTGGTGGTGGTGGGGATGCGGACGGTGTATTCGATGTAACCGTCTTTTTCCTCGCGGTGGGCGGTGGCGGGCACGCCGTTGTCGGTCATAAGGCGGATGGCGTGGTCGATGGTGTTCACAAAAATGCGCACATCCTTTATCATGGGCAGGCGGCGCTGTGCCTTGCGGTCGGAGGCGTTGAGGAGCTGGTCAATGTAGATATCCGTCGCCCGGGCGTTGAGGCGGTGCTTCCCGATGTAGATGAGCGCCTCGCTGCGCCGGTTCTCCGGCAGACGCAGCACAGCGCGGGCATGGCGTTCGGTAAGATTGTTGTCCAGCACGAACTGCCTCTGGTCCGGCGTGAGCTGCAACAGCCGCAGCTTGTTGGCCAGCGTCGGCTGCGCCATGCCCAGCCGCTTGGCCGCCTCGGCCTGTGTGCAGTCCCATAGCACGATCACGTCCCGCAGCCCCTGTGCCTGTTCAAAAGGATTCAGATCCATGCGCTGGAGGTTTTCCAGCAGCCCCAGCGCGGCGGTCTGGTCATCGTCATAGGTGCAGAGGATGGCCGGGATGGATTCCATCTTTGCCATGCGGCAGGCCCGCAGCCGCCTCTCCCCCGCTACCAGCTCGTAGCCGTCCCCCGCCTTGCGCACCGAGATGGGCTGGAGCAGTCCGTTCTCCCGGATGCTCTGGGCAAGGCCCTCCAGCTCCTGCTCGTCAAAGCTCTGCCGCGCCTGATACGGCGAAGGCCGGATCTGATCGATGGGCAGAGAATAGATTTTTCCAGCGGATTTTTTTCGTTCAAACATCGCGCAACGTCCCCTTTCCTGTGTTCGAGTCCCCTGTTTTTCCACATTTTTTCGGTTCTTTGTGGAAAAATCACCTGGATTCAGTGTACCATAGAACACAAGACCCTGCCAGAAAAATCGTTCGGCAGGGTTCGGGAATTTTTGTTCGATTGTGCGTCATTTTAGTGGACTTTTTGCGATTTTGCCACCGTTTCTGGGATAGGCTGTCGGAGTCTGCGAAATCTTTTTACATACGATAAGGGTCCGGGTATCGCCGCCGGGCAGGCGGAAGCTGCGGGTCTCCTGATATTTCCCACCCAGTTTCTGGATGGCGCCCGCGGCGGCGGCGCGCTCCTCTTCCCCGGAAGCGCCCTTCATGGCGAGGAAGCAGCCCCCCACTTTGACCAGCGGCAGACAGTATTCCGCCAGCATCGGCAGAGCGGCCACGGCGCGGGCGCTGGCCAGGTCAAACTGTTCCCGCCAAATCTTCCGGGCGGCCTCCTCGGCGCGTTCCTTGGCGAACTCCACCCCGCTCAGCCCCAGCTGCGCGCAGGCATATTTGAGGAACTCCACCCGCTTGCCGGTCGGCTCCATCAGGGTCAGGGCAAGGTCGGGGCGGTAGATCTTGGTGACGATGCCCGGAAAGCCCGCCCCCGCGCCCACGTCCACCATCCGGCCGGATACTTCGGGCTGGCTGGCGAACAGCAGGCTGTCGAGGAAATGCTTATCCTCGATGCCCTCGGGGTCGGTGATGGCCGTAAGGTTGACCTTCTGGTTATAGTCCACGAGAAGCTGGGCAAAGCTGTCCAGCTGGTCGAGCTGCTCCCCGCTCAGGGAGATGTTCCACATGGAACATTTCTGTTCCAAACGCTGCTTGTCGATCATGGCGAGGTCTCCTGTGTTTTCTTTTTTGTTCCTTTTTTGAAAAAAAGGAACCGAAAAAACTTTTCACACGGC
>JBJERT010000098.1:0-1769 GCA_051882435.1 Faecalibacterium sp. | reverse complement strand
GCAAGAACGGCGTTGTCACCTTTGAAGCAAAAACGGATGAGCTTGCAAAGCACTATATCCGTGATTTTGGTGCCGTTCGTGTTTTTGCCAAACAGTCTGGCGGGCCGATTATGCTGATGCTTGCAGACAACGCTGCTCTTTCTCTGTTCAGCACATATCTTTCCTGAAAGGTGGTCTTGTTATGGATATTGAAGTCAAACGGATGTCAGCCGATGCTGTTGAGATGCTCGACCATCTCAGTATTGTTTGCAGGAGATTCGGTGTAGACTATTACGCTGCTTCCCAGAATCAACGTGATTTGCTGGACAGCATTGCCTTGCATGAATACCAGCTCAAAAAAGCCCATGAACAGGGCCTGAAACGTGCAGAAGTACCGCCGTTTCTCGGTTTGAAGCGCACAGAACACAGCAACGAGATGCCCGCATAAAGGTTTGAATGCTGTGGAGAATGCCCCCCCATTCCGTTTCTATCCGAACCCGATTCTTTTACAGAGAAAGGGTTCGGATATATTTTTGTATCTCCGTCCTCTCGTTTTCTTCGCGCTGCTGTGGTATGCTACTATGGGATCAGACAGAAAGGAGCGCTTGCTTATGCAAAACCAAACCGTCCCCCTGCGCGAGCTGTTCGCCGCCTTTGCCAAGGTGGGGATAATGACCTTCGGCGGGGGCTACGCCATGCTGCCTATTTTGCAGCGGGAGATCGTCGAGCGGCGGAACTGGGCCACAGAGGACGAGCTGATGGACTTTTTCGCCCTGAGCCAATGCACGCCGGGAGCCATCGCCGTCAACACCGCCACCTTTATCGGCCAGAAACAGCGGGGCGCGGCTGGCGGTGCAGCGGCTACGCTGGGGGTGGTGTTCCCCTCTCTGGTCATCCTTTCAGCGCTGGCCGGGCTGATCGCCCAGATATCCCGCTGGACGTGGGTGCAGAACGCTTTTGCGGGCATTCAGGTCTGTGTCTGCGTGCTTATTTTTAACGCGGTTTGCCGGCTGGCGCAGAAAGCACTGGTGGACCGGCGCACGGTCCTGCTGTTTGCCGTGGTTCTGGTCGGCGGACTGTTCACCTGCCTGTCTCCGGTGTGGTTCGTCGTGGGGGCCGCGCTGGCGGGCATCCTGTTAAAAAGCCGGGAGGACAGAGAAAAATAATGCTGTATCTGCAACTCTACTATGAATTTTTCAAGGTCGGGCTGTTCGCTGTGGGCGGCGGCATGGCGACGCTGCCCTTCCTCAAAGCGCTGGGCACCGCTACGGGCTGGTACACCAGCGCCGATCTGATGAATATGCTGGCCGTCTCTGAATCCACTCCGGGACCGATCGGCATCAATATGGCCACCTATGTCGGCTTCACCGTGGGGGGCCTGCCCGGCGCAGTCGCAGCCACGCTGGGCGAGGTATCCCCTTCCGTCCTTATCATCCTGTTGGTGGCGGCGATGCTCAAGCGATTCCAGAGCAGCCGTCTGGTGCAGGGAGCATTTTACGGCCTGCGGCCCGCCTCCGCCGGGCTGATCGGGGCCGCCTGCGCGTCGGTCGCGCTGGAGGTCCTGACCCGTATGAGCCTGCGACCCGTTGGAAGCGGCTTCTGGAATACGCTGTGTCTGCCTGCCGGAGGCGGGGCGCTGCGCTGGCCCAGCCTTGTGTTGGCGGCGGCGCTGCTCTGGCTCACCAACCGCTGCGAACACACAAAAACACTGCACCCTATCGTATTTATCGGATTCTCGGCCCTGGCAGGCATCGCGGCAGGCGCAGTGGGCCTGCTATAAGAAGCTGTTT
>JBJERT010000097.1:5005-8272 GCA_051882435.1 Faecalibacterium sp. | reverse complement strand
TGACGCCGCCCACGTTGTGGACCGCTGCGGAACCGGCAAAGTCATGGAAGCCCATGCTGGCCAGCCAGCCGCCGCCCCAGATCCAGTGGCCGCAGATGGGGTAGACCACCAGCGAGATGGCCGCGGAGTAAACGCAGTAGGCCTTGAAGTTGGTGCGCTCTGCCATGGAGCCGGAGACGATGGTGGCGGCAGTGGCGCAGAAAACGGTCTGGAACACGACGTAGACCCACAGCGGGATCTCGAGGCCCAGATGGGAATAGTCGCCCTGCACGAACAGGTCAAACCCGCCGATGAGAGCGCCCGTGCCGCCGAACATCAGGCCGAAGCCGATGAGCCAGTAGCACGGCGTGCCGATGCAGAAATCCATCATATTCTTCATCAGAATATTGCCGGTGTTCTTGGCACGGGTGAAGCCCGCTTCACACAGCGCGAAGCCCGCCTGCATGAAGTAGACCAGGAACGCTGCAACGAGCGTCCAACAGGTGTTGATGGAGCTGAACATGATCTTTCATACCTCCCCAAAGTGTGTGCCCGCCCGCCGTATTGCCGCGGCGGGCGGCGGTGTTCTTCCGCCCGTGCGCCACGCTGCGCCCCGGGGGAAGGCAGCGGTTCGGGGAGCCCTCTATTTCTCTCCGAGCCGTCCGAAAAACAAAAAGCGCTGATGGACTTTTCCAGTCCGTCAGCGCCTTTGCTTTCGATGGCAAGAGTATAGAGCGTTTTCGTCAAAGTGTCAAGAGGGAAACGCTGTTTTTTACGTTTTTCACAACGAGTGTGAAGAAGGTATGAAGAAAGTTTGGCGAAACGCGCGGCATAGCGGCAGTTTTCAGTCCTCCGCGTCTTTTTCGGGGGCGTCCTCGGCCAGCTCTGCGGCCAGCAGATCCTGCACGGCCTTGCGCTTGGCGCGGCGGATGGCGCGCTCCTCGGCGCGCTCCGCCTCAGCGGCCTCGGCGTGGGCCGTGCGCATCTCGGCGTGGAGCAGCAGGCTCATCATGGCGCGCAGCGCGAAGGTGGCTGCCAGCGGGATGACCGACTGAAGGCTGGGCAGCAGGAAGGTCTTGGCGATCTCCGCCGACATCAGGAACTCCAGCGCGGTGGTCAGGCCGCTGCTCATCTCGTGGTGGAAGTCGTGCTGGTCGTGGAACAGCGTGACCCGGATATAATGGTAGGTGGATTTCGCCAGACTCAGGACGATGATGACCAGACCGATCACCTCGGCGACGGAGGCGATCAGCGGGACAGCAGACTCCAGAAAAAGGTCCAGCGCGTGTGCAAGATGCTCGTTCAGGTTGCAAAGCCATTCCATGAGGGGGGCGCTCCTTCCGGTCAGGCCAGCAGGGTCTTGACGTAGGCGGCCAGCTCCTCGTCCTTGCAGGAAGCAAAGAACAGCTCAGAGAACTTCTCACCGGCCACAGCGCCCTTGAGCAGCTCCTGATCGATGCTCTGGAGGCACTCGATCAGCGGCTTGAAGGTGGCGGCGCGCACACCGTCCAGGATCTTCTTGTTGCGCTGCTCGGGCACGACGCGCTCCTTGGGATAGCCCTGACCGTGGCCGAAGCCGAACAGCTTCTCGAAAACGTACTCCAGGTTCAGCTCGCCGCCCCAGCCGAAGCCCTTGGCGAAAGGCATGGCAACGGCGTTGCCGTCGTTGACGTGGGCAAAGGTGTAGGCGTCCACAGGGTCCTCGACGTGGCCGCAGATGACGCCCGGGAAGCTGTTCAGAGCCAGCATCGCGCCCTCGCCGGTGCCGCAGCCGGTGACGACGTAGTCCGCCGCGCCGCTGTTCAGCAGGATGGCGGCAAGGATGCCGCACTGCACATAGGTGAGCTGCGCCGCGTCGTCGGCTGCGTACATGCCGTAGTTGACCACCTCGTGGCCCATCGGCTCCACGACCTTCTTGAGGGCGGCCTCGATGATGCCGTTCTTGGCGGCCTGGCTGTTCTCGTTGATGAGTGCGATCTTCATAGGTTTGACCTCCTGTGTCTGTGCGCCCGGCGGGGCCGGGCGCGGGATGATATGTTCTCTCTCCAGTGTACCGGGGAAAGCGAAAAATGTCAATGCGGGAATGATCCCCGTCCTCACCCCAGCTTTTTGTGCTGCTGACGCGCCACGATGGGCAGGAGCAGCGAGGCGGGCAGGAGCTTCTGCGCGGTGGTGCACAGGCGCATGAGGGCGGAAGGCACGATGATGACCCGGCGGCGCTTCATGCCGAGGAACGCCTCGTCCACGCACTGCTGCGGCGTGATGCCCGGCAGCGCGAACTGCACGCCCGCGCGGTCGTTGAACTCGGTGTCCACCGGTCCGGGGCAGAGCGCGCAGACGGCCACGGGGCTGTGCGCCTCGCGCAGCTCCTCGGCCACGGCGCGGGTCAGGCTGACCACATACGCCTTAGAGGCATAATACGCCGCCATATACGGCCCGCCGGGCATCAGTCCGGCCGAGGACGCCACATTCAGGATCATCCCGTGTCCCTGCGCGGTCATTTTGCGCAGCGCGAACTGGAACAGGACCTGCATCGCCTCCACGTTGACCCGGATCATCTCCCGCTGCCGGGCGGGGTCGGCGTCCGCGAAGGCCCCGCAGACGCCAAACCCCGCGTTGTTGATCAGGATATCCAGCGTCTCGTCCGCCATCTCCGCGCAAAGCCGGTCGCATTCGTCGGCCCGGCTCAGGTCGGCGGGCAGGATGCGGCAGGGCACGCCCAGTGTACGGGCCAGTTCCTCCAGACGCTCCACCCGCCGGGCCGTCAGGATGAGCCGGAACCCCAGCTTTGCGTAGCGCCGCGCGAACTCCTGCCCGATGCCGGAGCTTGCGCCCGTGATCCATACCGTTTTCATAGGGTCAGCCCTCCTGTGCGGCGAAGCCCGAGGCCGCATCGATGGCGGCCAGCTCCTCGTCCGTGAACTGTGTGTTCTCCAGCGCGGCGATGTTGTCCAGGATCTGCCGGGGCCGCGACGCGCCAATGAGCACGCTGGTCACTTTGCCGTCCCGCAGCACCCAGCTCAGCGCCATTTCGGCCAGCGTCTGGCCGCGGGCGGCGGCGATCTCGTTCAGGGCCGCGATCTGGCCCAGCTTTTCGGGGGTCAGCGCGCCTTCCTTGAGGAACCGCCCGTCGGTGCGGATGCGGCTGTCCGCTGGGATGCCGTGGAGATAGCGGTCGGTCAGCAGGCCCTGCGCCAGCGGGCTGAAAGCAATGATGCCCTTGCCCAGCGCGCAGGCCGTCTCTTTCAGGCCGTTGCGCTCGATGGTGCGGTCAAAAATGGAATACCG
>JBJERT010000097.1:0-4905 GCA_051882435.1 Faecalibacterium sp. | reverse complement strand
TCCCACATGGTGTAGCCCGCCTTGGTGCTGATGATCAGCTCGTCGCGGTACGGGCGGAAGTTCTCCCGCAGGATGCGGCCCAGATTCTTCTCAGCGCTGCCGGGGGCGGGGCCGTAGTTGTTGGCGAGGTCGAAGTGGGTGATGCCGTGGTCGAAGGCCGTAAAACAGAGCTGCTCCATGGTCTCGAAGCTGGCGGTGTCGCCAAAGTTGTGCCAGAAGCCCAGCGAAACGGCGGGCAGCTTCAGGCCGCTCTGGCCGCAGCGGGGGTATTGCATCGCGCCGTAGCGCGCGGGGGATGCGGTGTACATTCGCAAAAACAACTCCTTCCAGCCGCCGCACGGGCGCGGCGGGCATTCTGGTTTTATTGTAACACAGCGGGCACCGCCTTTCCAGCCGGGGCGGGCGGCAAATTGTAACATTTTGCACAGGGCATTGATTCCTTCCGCGGGCACTGCTACAATGAAAGGAAAAAACGCCGGGCGCTCTCTGCCCGGCCGGAAAAAGGGGAGAACTATCGTGGGATTCAGCCACAAACAGATGAAACAGCTCATGGGGCTGATGCTTTTTGCCGCGGCGCTCATCCTGGCGCTGCGATACAGCGAGGTGCTGCTGGGGGCGCTGGGCGTGGCGCTGGACATCCTGCGCCCGTTCCTGCTGGGCGGGGCCATCGCGTTCGTGCTCAACCTGCCGATGCGGGCCATCGAGGAAAAGCTGCTGCGCCGCTGGCACAGCCGGGCCAAACGTCCGGTCAGCCTTGTGCTGAGCATCCTGCTGGTGCTGCTGGTGCTGGCTCTGGTGGTGCTGATGGTCGTGCCGCAGGTGGGCGCGGCGGCGGCCCGGGTCGCCCAGCGTGTGCCGGACCAGCTCCAGAAGCTGGCCCTCTGGCTGGAGGGCCTGAGCGTCCAGTACCCGCAGCTGAACAGCCAGGCGGAGCTGCTCGCCCAGCTGGAAGCGAACTGGCAGGTCATCGTGCAGAAAGCGGCTGAGGCGCTGCGCAGCGGCATGGGCAGCGTGGTCAGCACGACCATCGGCGTGGCGGGCGGCGTCATCAGCGGCGTGGCCGACGCCGCCATCGGGCTGGTGTTCAGCTTCTATGTTCTCGCCCAGAAGGAAAAGCTCGGCGATCAGGGGCGGCGCATCCTCACGGCGTACCTGCCGCGCCGCGCTGCGGAACAGGTGCTGCACGTCTGCGCGCTGCTCCACAAAAATTTCAGCAGCTTCGTCACCGGCCAGTGCCTGGAGGCGGTCATTCTGGGCAGTATGTTCGTGGTGAGCATGGGCCTGCTGCGCATGCCGTATGCGGTGATGGTGGGTGTGCTCATCGCGTTCACGGCGCTGATCCCCATCGTGGGCGCGTTCATTGGGTGCTTCGTGGGGGCGTTCCTCATCCTGCTGGAAGATCCCATGCAGGCCGTGGCGTTCGTGGTGCTGTTCCTCGTGTTGCAGCAGATCGAAGGCAACCTCATCTATCCCCGCGTCGTGGGCAGCTCGGTGGGCCTGCCCTCCATCTGGGTGCTGGCCGCCGTGACCATCGGCGGCAGCCTGTTCGGCATCGTGGGAATGCTGGTCTTTATCCCGCTGCTCTCCACCGTTTACGCCCTCCTGCGCGACAGCGTAAACGCCCGCAACGCCGCCAAAGAAAAGGGATAAGAAAAGCCGTTCATGTGCCTGAGGCCATGAACGGCTTTTTCCGTCCGGGGGACCCGCCTTTATTCCGGCAGGTCCTGCTCCGGCTGTCGGCCCATATTCGCGTTCGCGATTTTTTTCATGGACCGGATGGAACACACGCATACGATGAGCGTCAAAATATCCGCTGCCGGCTGCGAGCAATAGATGCCCGCCACACCCAGGAACCGGGGCAGGGTCAGGATGAACGGCACATAGAACAGCCCCTGACGGATCAGGGAGAGGAACAGCCCATACCGGGACGCCCCGATGGTCTGATAGGTGATGGTCATCATATAGCACAGCCCGAAGGCGGGATACAGTGCCACCTGCGAGATCAGCAGCCAGCGGCCATAGTCCACGATGACCGGGTTCTGGTTGAACAGCAGGATGAGAGGCTTTGACAGCACGATATAGACCAGCTCGACCAGAACGGTCAGCAGCAGCGAGCCTTTCAGGGCAAACCGCACCGACTGATGGAACCGCTCCTCGTTTCTGGCCCCAAAGGCGAAGGAGGCCACCGGCTGATACCCCTGCATAAAGCCCATGATGACATAGCAGCCGATGAGGATGAGCCGCTGGACCACGCCATACGCCGCAATGATCTCGTCCGACTGGGGCAGCCCGGCGGCAGCGATGTTGGTCAGAGAGGCCGCCACGGACAAGCAGATCTGGATGACAGCCGTGGGGATGCCGATGGCAGCGACCGTTTTGATCAGGTCCCAGCTGGGGCGGAAGGCGTTCGCTTTGATCTTTATCATGGAGCGCCCGCTGGCGTAGAACCAGATCAGGATAAAGAAGGTGACGAACTGGGAGACCGTGGTGGCCAGAGAAGCGCCTGCCACGCCCAGCCCCAGGCCCCAGTCGAACATGAAGATGGGGTCAAGAAGCACATTGAGCAGGGCACCGGTGATCACGGCCACCGAGGAGATCTTGACGGAGGATTCCGCTCGCGCGGCGCAGTTCATGCTCTGCGCCGGAAGATTTGCCAGAGCCGCGGCGAACATCCAGAAGGCGTAATCCTTGGCCAGAGGAAGGGAGGCCTCGGAAGCGCCAAATGCCCGCATCAGAGGCTCCAGAAACACGATGCCGCCGACACAAAGGACAACGCCGATGACGACCGAAAGACCGATGATGGTCGTAACGGTGCGGCTGGCGCCCTCTTCGTCCTGAGCGCCCAGCTGCCGGCCGGCCAGAACGGCTGCGCCCGCGGCAAAGATGTTTTCGATGGATACCATAATGAGCAGCAGCGGGACGGTGACGCCCACCGCCGTCAGCGCGATATCGGAGTGCAGCATTCCGATGTAGGCGGTATCCACCAGATTATAGACGGCTTTTGCCAGCAGGGCGAGGGTGGCGGGGATCGCCAGCTTGACGACCGCCTTCGAGGGAGACATTTCTCCCAGCACAGACTGCGGCTGTTTTTCTTCGTTAGACATGTTCCGACTCCTTTCGTTCGATCACGCCGTAGAGCAGGATATTCAGCGCTCTCAGGCAGTGCGCCTCCCGGTCCTCAAAGGTGTGGCCGCTCAGGTCGGTCATCTGATAGCGGATGTTGATAAAATCCTGAAATTGGCGGAAGGTCTCGATCACATCTTCCTTAGAGATATCGGGGCGCAGGGAAACCGGGTCCAGCAGACGCCGCAGGATCTGGACATTCAGCGTGTCAAAATCCTTCTTGCACCGCTGGATCTCGGCACTCAGGTGCGCCGGAGGGGAGATCACCGCTTCGCAGAAGATCCGCTGATAGACCGGGCAGGTCTGGAAAAAGGAGGTCCGCAGGGTAAAATACTTTTCCAGCTGCGTTTCGATGGGAAGAGGCTCCCACGAAATATGGGACTGGAGATATTCCGTCAGCCGTTGGAAGCACTCCTCCACACAGGCCAGAAACAGTGCGTCTTTTGTTTCAAAATAATGGTATACGATGCCCTTGGAAAGCTCCTGTGCCGTGCAGATCGTATTGATGGAGCTGGCTCCATACCCCCGGCTGGAAAATTCGGCCAAAGCGCTGTCCATGATCTTCCGCCGGGTCTTTTGATTTTTTTCTTCCCGTTTCATATCCTCACCATAAAAATCGACTATCAGGTCTATTTTTGACCTGCATGAGTATAGCACAAATAGACCAGTCAGTCAATATTTTGTTTTCCGCCCGCTCTGGCATTCGGGAAATTTTCCGTCCCTCCGCTCCTCCCGCCGTATTTCCGAAAAAAACCGGCCTGTGCGCAGCACAGGCCGGTTGAATGATTCTTTGCCTTATGTTTTTTTTTAACGTGAAAACCCGGGACTTTGGCCAAACCTCCGGTCAGACGTGGGCCACGCGGTCCCCGCCTGCCGCGGCCGCGGCGCGGATGCGGCTGTCGCACAGCGCATACAGGGCGTCCCAGCTCTTGCCCGTCAGCTCGTCGGTGCCTGCGCAGGCGGCAGTCTGAGTGAAGGGCACCCGGAGGATGCGCCCGACCGTCGAGACGCACTCCCGCGGCATGGAGGCATACAGGGTGCGCATCTCGGTCTCCAGCTCGGCTTCCGTGCAGTCGGCGCAGCCCACCACGAAAACGCTGCCGGTCAGGCGGCAGACCACCCGCTCGTTGGGCTGATCGAAATGCTTTTTCCACTGGTTGGCCATAAAGCAGATGAGCTGATCCATCACGGGCTGACCGTAGGCTTTCAGCAGCTCATCGGCCCGGTCCAGCGAGACCAGAGCCACCGCGGCGCTGCGGCCCTCAGCGGTCCAGAGGGACAGCTGGGAGCGGAACACCGTCTCCAGATACCGGCGGTTGAACACGCCCGACAGAAAATCGTGGTTCATATCGTCGCGGCACAGTTCCCGCTCCCGCGCGGTCATGCGGTCCTCGGGCAGGATGTTGCCCGCCAGCGGCGCGGTCATGCGCAGCTGCCAGAGCTTGCCGCCCGCTGACACGCAGCGGCTCATGACGCAGTGCACCTGCCCATTGCGCAGCTCATAGTCCACCTGCAGGCCGTCGTCCTGCCATTCCTGCGCCTGTTCCGGCTCCAGCTCCGTGACGCTCACCGCCTCGAAAGCGGCCCGCGCATTCTCCGCGAGCTGGAACAGGTCTTGCTCCGTCCATTCTTTTTCCATTTTGCAGTTTCCCCATCATCCGATCGGGCCGGTCTCCCGTCCGGCCCGCGCTTTGCACGCCGCCCGACCTGGCGGCTACATACGAAGCATTATACCACGATGCGGCAGGATTTTCCAGCAAAACGTCCAAATTTTGACCCAAA
>JBJERT010000096.1:0-1775 GCA_051882435.1 Faecalibacterium sp. | reverse complement strand
GCTGCGCCCGGCGGCGGCAAGGCGGCGCGTTTGAAATTTTTAGGTGCAGGCGCTGCGGGAGCGATTGTACAAACGGAAAATTCCTGCTATACTTATAGCTAAAATCTGGCAAAGGGAAGAAGTGTGGATGCGATGGAACGAGAGAGACCGACGCGGTTCCGGCCGGTGGGATATCACCGGAAGCGGCAGCGTGTGCCGGTATACAGTCCGGCGGATACCGGATGCCCGGCGATCGAGAAGGCGGTGGCCGGGCTGTACCGCGCGCAATCGGAGGAGAGCTTCTGGTCGCTGATGAGTGCGCTGAACTATGCGATGCAGATCGGCACACAGGTCCTTGTGCCCGTGCAGACCGCGCCCACCCGGTTCAGCGCGCCTGCGCCCTGGACCGAGCATCCCATCCCGGCGGAAAAGGCGGACGGTCTGCCGCTGTGGACGCTGCGCACCGACAAGGGCAGGAACTGGCTGCCGTTGTTCACTTCCAGTTCTGCGGCGGGTGCCGAGCGCAGCACTGCCGCCCGTCCCATGGCCGAAAAGCCGCTGGCCGAGGTCATGGAGCTGGCTTTGGAGACCGAGGAGATCGACGGGGTGGTCATCGATCCCTGGACCACCTCCGCCACGCTGGACAACTCCCTGCTGCGGGGGCTGCTGCGGGCGGAACCGCCCTCCCGCGAGCCGGGAGAGAAGGAGCTGGAGGCAGGCCGCGCCGCCGCCCGGGCGGGGGACTGGGCCGAGGCTGCCCAGCAGTTCGAGATATCGGCCCTCAAGGGCTTTGCTCTCGGGCAGGACGAGCTGGCCCACTGCTACTACGAGGGGCTGGGCCTGCGCCGGAACCGCACCCGGGCCAGACAGTTCTGGAAAGAAGCGGCAGAAGATGGAGAGGTCCTCTCCATCATTGCGCTGGGCGACGACTGCGCCGCCGCCAAAAACGGCGCGGCCAAGGCGCTGCTCTATTACCGCCGCGCTCAGCAGCTCTCCGACCTCCAGCCCGATCTTCTGTATACCCCGCAGGTCTGTCTGCGCATGGCGCAGGCGGAGACTCGCTACGTCTCGCCCCGCCGGGCGCTGGCGCTGGCCGCGGAGGCGGCTCAGGGGTTCCGGGCGCAGCAGAAAGAGGGGCATCTCCGTGCCGACGAATGGCTGGAAGAGGCCGAAGCGCTGATCCGTGAGCTGTCCCGGCCGGAGGTCCGGCAGAGCGCTTATGAGCCGCCGCACCCCTGAGGCCCCCTGTGCAACAAATTTTTTACAATTCCATGAAAGAATCGTCACAGGGAACCGCTATTATGGACTGGAAAGATCTCCGCCGCGGGAGATAGAGAGGAAAAAACTATTATGAGCAAAGTGATCGGTATCGACCTCGGCACAACGAACTCCTGTGTGGCGGTGGTGGAGGGCGGAAAGCCCGTCGTCATCACCAATGCGGAGGGCGAACGCACCACCCCCAGCGTGGTGGCCTTTACCAAGGATGGAGAGCGCCTTGTGGGCGGCACGGCCAAGCGCCAGCTTGCCGCCAACTCGGCCCGGACGGTAACGAGCATCAAGCGCTATATGGGCACCGATCACCGTGTGCGCATCGACGGCAAGGACCTGACGCCGCAGGAGATCAGCGCCATGATCCTGACCAAGATCCGCCGCGACGCGGAGAGCTATCTGGGGGAACCGGTGACCGAGGCGGTCATCACGGTGCCCGCCTATTTTGACGACAGCCAGCGCAAGGCTACGCAGGACGCGGGCCGCATCGCGGGGCTGAACGTGCTGCGCATCATCAACGAGCCGAC
>JBJERT010000095.1:6951-8327 GCA_051882435.1 Faecalibacterium sp. | reverse complement strand
TAGGACGCGCCGGTGATGAGCGCGACCTTGCCGGTCAGGTCAAAGGATTTGGGAGTGCAAACTGCCATAATAAGTTCCTCCTATAATGTTTTTATTCTGCTTCGCGTTCCCAAGCGGTAACCGGGAAAACGAAGATGCATTCCGTTTTTTATACAGTCTCCGGCCGATACCGCAGCACCCTCTCCGAAAACTGTCCATTAAAGAACTGGATAAAAGGCCCCAGGCAGAAAGCACACAGCAGCGTACCCAGTCCGATCAGCCCTCCCAGAAGCCACGCGATCAACGCAAACAGGCCATCAGTAAAGACGCGACATCCGAAATAAGGAAAAGGCGTGTGATCCCGTAAACTCAGCGAAAGGAAGTCATAGGGGGCGATCCCGAGGTCGGCGGTCTGGTAAAGCGATGCTCCCAGAGCAAGAACGGGGATCGCCAGTGCGACCCATAAAAGCTGCACGGGCAGTGTCCGGGCCGGGCCGCACCATGCGGAAATGGGGTCGTAGAACAAAGTCACAATAAATCCGATCCCCATCCCATTGACCAGCGTACCGGGACCAATGTACTTTCTCCCCCAGATACATTCCAGAATAAAAAGAATGATATTCGTCAGCAGGTTCTGAACCCCCAGAGACAGCCCGGTCAGCTCACTGAGACGTATCGTCAAGGCATTGAACGCATCGTTCCCCAGATGGGACTGCTTGAACAGAGCAATGCCCAAGCCAACGATGATGATGCCAACGATCATGCCGACCATCCTGCGGCCGAACGATTCCGGCAAATGCCCTGTCATGGACGTTCTCCTTTCCATTTTGGTTCATTCCATTTCACAGCCCCAGGCTTCGAACTGCGTCAGCGCAGGAAACGGCGAAGCGTCCGGGGCTTTTTTCAGTTCTTTCAATACGATCCACTCCACTGCGCGGGCCGTGAACTGGAAGCTCTGCGGCTGAGCCGTACAGACAGGCTCAAATGTTTCACGGCTTCCATCCGAAAACTCCGCTGTGACCTGATCCCACCAGCTATCGTGCGGGAAATCCGCCCGCAGGGTCAGGCGCAGCTCATCCACCAGAACTTTGCGCCCAAAATCCACTCGCAGCTCCGCCTGTGGGTCGCGGTTGATGCCCCAGCTCTGATAGGGCCACTCGCCGTGGCTGCTGTTTTCAAAGATGCCGTCCACCGCGTTGCGCGCGGCAAAGATCGCCTCTCCGCGGGTCTCGATGTTTGCGGAAGCGTGCGGGAAAAATCCGTGTTCTCCGGGCAGGTCAAACGGATTCAGCGCCAGATTGCGCCGGGCACTGCATTCCTCCTTTGTAGCCGTGCGGGCACGCAGCAAATGGCACTCCCCGGCAAAGCTCTTGGGAGAATAACAGGTGCGTTTATCC
>JBJERT010000095.1:1416-6851 GCA_051882435.1 Faecalibacterium sp. | reverse complement strand
ATCTGCGTCCCTGCCAGCGGGATAGCCCACAAAAACAGCAGCGGGACCAGAGGCAGCGAATACGGCAGGAACAATGCGGCCAGCGCCCAGAGCAGCAGCCGGGTCAGCGTCATGGACAGCGTTTTCCCCGGATAGCGCACCGCCAGCAGCAGGCTGTTTTTGAGCGCCGCGGCAAAGGGCAGCTTTATCACCGCGAGCTGTGGAAAGAGCCATCCTCCCAGTGCCGTACCGGCCAGCAAACTGAGCAGCGTGGAGAACAGAAGATTCAGCGTGGCCTGCCCGCTCCCCAGAAGCTGAACGCAGGCCCAGAGCTGCACCCCTAAAACCGCCCCTGCCAGAGCGCCGGGCAGCACCCAGCCGCGCCATTCTTTCCCCAGCACCCGGCGGAAGGTATGCCACCAGTAGCCCGGCTCATCCCGGAGCGCACGAAGGATGCTGTTCTGCATGGCGCAGTAAAACGGCCCCGCCAGAGCGCCCAGAAATGCCCCCGCCAGAATCGCAGGCAGCACCGCGCCCGAAAGCAGCGCCACGACCAGAGCCAGCAGACCCGGCAGCGCCGCCAAAAAGGTCAGGCAGCTCCCGCGGAGCAGATCAAACGCGTCCCGTGTGACGATCTCCCAGTACCGGGCAAAGCCCTTTTTACGCGGCGTATTTTTGTCCACGCCGGGACCGGACTGGGAATAATCAGGGGTGAACCATGCCATAGCGGAGCCTGCCTTTCCTGTGGGCACTCAGTCCAGCAGATTGCCCTGCATCAGGCGGTACTGCTTGGGTGTCATGCCGGTGTGCTTTTTGAAAAAGGTAAAGAAATAGTTGCGCGTCGTGAAGCCCAGCTTCTCGCTGATCTCCTGAATGGAAAGGTCTGAATTGGTGAGCAGCCAGCAGATCTTTTCCAGCTTGTAGCGGGTGATATAGCCGGAAAGAGACTCTCCGGTGGCTTCTTTATAGACATTGCGCAGATAATTGACCGAAAGATGTACCTCGTCCGCAATGGAGGCCACCGAAAGATTGGGGTCGCACAGTTGTTCGACCACGATCTGATGGATCTGCTGGACCAGCTTTTCCGAATTGCTCTCCCGCACAGTGGTCACAGTGGAGCAGATGTCCTCTGTACGCGGCAGGAAAAGCTCCATCACGCTGGAAAGTCGAACGGGAGGACGGTATAATAGATTCAGTTCCAGTTTATCAGGTTCCATCTGATTGGCCCGCTCCAGCTTCTGATACGCCAGATCAAGCTGGATCAGATACATCAGCACATTTTCCAGCGGACAGACCCGAAGCTGCTGGAAAAAGCGTTCCAGGCACCGCTTCGCTTCCGGCGCGTCGCCGCCGCGCATCGCTTGCATCAGAGCGTTTTCCGTCTCGGCGGGATAAGCGGTTTCGGCCCGGGTCTGCACCTTCGGGTCGGAGCAGAACAGATACCCCGGATGCTCCAGCAGGAAACGGCGTTCGACCAAAGCCCGTACCTGCTGGTAGCACTGCGGAAGATCGTCGATGTCCTCCACCGGTGTGCTCACGGCAAAGAACGGACGTGCGTGGAAACGGTTTTGCAGCACATTGCACAGTGTTGTGAGGATGGTCTCCATCTCCTCCTGCTTCCACACGTTAAAGTTGCAGACGTAGGCGATCCGATCCACGCCGACCTCCGCCCAGCTCATCTGATAGCGTTCCTGGCAGAGTTCTTCCATCATGTTGGTGGTGGAATACTTCAGCAGCTCCATCTCCTCCGGGCGGTCCTCCCGGGCGGGGTCGCATTCCAAGCATACCAGCACACAGCAATAGTACAAGTCCGAAAAATAACTATACAGGAAATCATACTGTTCTGCACTGTATTTTTTGCTTACGGCGTCCGGGTCCAGCAGCTTGTGCAGCATCTTCTGCTGTTGCAGCATCTTGTGGGCGCGGGCATCCCGTTCCAGCAGCGCGTTCTTCTGGCGGATGGTCGCAAAGATATGGTTCATCCGTTTGAACTCATCCCGCGGCGTGACGACAGGGGTCAGGGTCATCTCTCCGGTCGCCTCGCGCAGCTCCCGGATGGGGCGGTAGACCACCGCCGACAGCAGCACCGACAGCACCAGAGACGCGGCCAAAAACAGCAGCGAGCAGCCCGCCACGGTCAGGAACAGGCGGTTCTCCGAGCCGAAGGGATGATACTCCACAATAGAGAAATAGGTCATGCCAAAGGAACTGTTCTGCCGGAAAACGACCTCGACCTTCGAGCCGTTCTCCTGCGTCCAGAGAAAGCTGCCCCGATTTTCCGGCTGGGCGCGCAGCTCCCGGAGCAGTGCGCTCTCCGACAGATCCTGTCCAAAGGTCCCCTCCGGGCCGGAAAGCACCTGCTGGCGGCTGTTGAGGATGTAGTTCTGGATGCCGGAGCCTGCATCGTTGCTCACCATCAGGCCGGAATAGGCGGTGTAGTCCACATTCAGCACCAGCGCGCCGTTGGGGGAGGAGTGGAAGATCAGGGACCAGACCGGCCGAAGCTCATAGCGGTCGCCCTGCTTGACATAGAGCATCTGCGGGATATAGCGGATGGGCGCGGAGGACACCGCGCTGCTCTCGATCATCTCCAGCAGCTCCTGATTGGGGAACGACAAAAAGGGGCAGCGTCCCCGGTCGGAGGTCAGCACCGTGCGGGAGCTGTAATTGATGATATAGATCGGCTCCAGAAAATCATTGTACTTTTGCAGCTCCAAAATATAGTCCTTGGCGTTGACCGCGTCCTGCGTGGTATACTCGCTGCTGTACATCAGCCGGATCAGCTCATTATCATACTCCATGCTTTGCAGTCCGAACGCAAACACGTTCATCAAAAGCTCCCGGTTGGTCGTCTCGGCCTGTTCCAATGTGTTCTGTGCCAGGCTGTGCAGCTCCTCGCGGTAGTTCTTCCCCGCCGCGCGCATCATCAGCAGCGAGAAAAAGAAAAACAGCACAAAGCCGACCGCCAGAAACGACCCCAGCAGTCTGTGGTAATAGGGCGTTATCTGCGCGATACGTTCCCGCAGTGACAGCCTGTTCTGATTCGATTGTTTCATCCGTGATTCCTCTCCTTCTTATTCCGCTCCCTGCGCCGGGATGCCGCGATGCAGGGAAAGGGGTCCTTCTCCTTCCTATATTTTATGGTGAGATGGGGCGAAACGCAAGGAATCCCGCAGTATCGAAAAGCAACACTTCCAAAAATCGTTAAAATTCATACCCGATCTGCTGTTTTTGCCGTCGGGTTTGAATCAGAACACCTGCTTCGGACCGGTAAGAAGTGAGATTGAATCTTTCTGTCCCTCCGGGTATGCTGGGGCCAGAAGACAGGCGCACCGCCTGATGTACGAACATCACCCACCGAAGGATACAGGAGGAACAACATCCATGAAAAAGAAGATCTCCCGCCGCAGCTTTCTGAAAGCCGCCGCCGGCGCCGCAGCACTGGGCGCACTGGCCGGATGCGGCGGTTCCAAGAATGAGACTGCCGCTGCCGGTTCCGAAGCCGCTCCCGCAGCGGCACCTTCCACCGAGAAGCCCGTGACCATCAAGATCCTGTTCAAAGGCCCCAAGCCGGACGGCTTCGACGGCGTGTATCAGGAGTTCCTTGCCCGCACGAAAGATACCCTGAACACCGAGCTGGACATCACTTTCGTCGAGCACGCAGACTATAAGGACAAGCTGAATCTCGAAATGACCGCAGGCGCAGACTACGATCTGGTCTTTGACGCGCCGTGGGTCCACCTGAAGGAGCTGGCTGCCGACGAATACTATGCCGACCTGTCCGCTTACTTTAACAATGATGCCTATCCCGGCCTGAAGAAAGCCTTCTCCGAAGAGGTCATGAACGCGAACAAGTGGTATGGCCAGATGTGCTATATCCCCTTCTTCCGCGCTTACGGCAACGGCGTTCCCGCTGTGTGGTACCGCAAGGACTGGGCCGAGGAGTGGGGCATCGGCACCATCGACAGCATGGCGGCGCTGGAAGCCTACTGGGACCAGGCCAAGGCCCATGGCGTGATCCCCTTCTCCGCCCGCAACACCCGCGGCTTCTTCCAGCTGTACACGATCGGCGGCGGCGCCTATCCTGCCACCGACTCCCGCCCGGGCACCGCACAGGCCGGCATCCAGGCCTTTTCTGCGGGCGGCTGCACCTTCTGGACCTACATCCAGAACAATGAGATCAAGGCCTGCGCTCTGGAAGGCTCCGGTGACGAATACTTTGCCGACTTCCCGGAGGGCTACAACTACGACTTCGGTGTGGACCGCTTCGAGAAGTTCGCCGAGTATCAGAAGAAGGGCTACATCAGCGCCGACTCCATGACCGTGAAGGATGCCGAGACGCCCTTCTGGTCCGGCGAAGCCGCCTCTGACATCGGCACGCTGGACGACACCGAAAAGATGTTCTCCAATATCGTCAATTACAGCCCCAACGCCAAGCTGGCCGCCTTTGTCTACATCGACTGCCTCCGCAATATGGAGGACGGCACCTATCCCACCACCTACGGCGGCAACAACGGCATGTGCGTGCCCGCCAACAGCAAGAACATCGACCGCACCATGAAGTTCCTCGACTGGCTGTTCGGCAGCGCCGACAACCACAACCTGTTTGAACTGGGCGTCGAGGGCAAGGACTGGGAGGCCGTCGGCACGGATCAGTTCAAGGATCTGACCGGCTACGCTGCGGGCTTCCCCGGCTACGGCTTCACCTGGAATCCCAACTATGTCAAGTTCTCCAGCTCTCTGCCGGAGGATATCCTGCCCTACCGTATGTGGGAGACCAAGCAGAGCAGCTTCTGCCGTCAGCCGGTGTGCGGCTTCTCCTTTGACACCTCCTCCCCGGAGATGGCGACCTGCACCGCCCAGACCAAGGCTGTGGCCGACAAGGTGGCGATCTCCAAGCTGCACGGCATCCTCAGCGATGGCACCACCAGCTACTCTTCCGCCAAAGAGATGCTGAACTCGAACGTCGCCGCTGTCATGGCTGCCGGCGCGGACAAGATCCAGGCCGAGCTGCTGAAGCAGCTCAGCGCCTTCCTCGCGGAGAATCCGCAGGGTTGACCTGTTTCCTTCGGTCCGCGCCATTCCGTCGCGGCTGAAGTTCTGGGCTGTCGCCTGTCTGTCCGGCACATTCGTCCGGCCGGAGGGCGGCAGCCCTTTTTTGAAAAAGAGGAAAAAACGATGCAGCACAATATCGACCTTTTCACATGGAACTGTACGCACCTGCCGGATGGGATGCGCTTCACCTTTCCCGCTCCGGCAGGCTCCGGCTACACCGCGCTGGGCTTTGTGACCCGCAGCAGCTGTACGCTGGACGCAATGGACTATCTGGGCCTTTCGCTGCGCTTTGAGCCGCTCGCTCAGGATGGCGTCGTGACCGTGACCGTCCTGCTCGCCCCGCCGCCCGATGAGCATCAGGACCGGGAGCTTTCTTCCCTGAGCCTGTCGCTGCCCTGCGC
>JBJERT010000095.1:0-1316 GCA_051882435.1 Faecalibacterium sp. | reverse complement strand
ACGCATCTGCGCTTTACGGCAGACGGAGACAGCGCCGCTGCCGCCGCGCTGACACTGCAAACGCTCCGCGCCCTGCCTCATCCCTACCTCTACCACGATGCCGACGGCTGGCGGCAGGTCCGGGAGAAGCTCGCGCAATATCCCAAGTTCCGCCCGGAGTTCGAGCGCTGGAAGGCTCTGGCCGATGCCTGGCAGCCGGTGCCGCCGGAAGCGGGCAAGCCCTTCTGTTATCCCCTTGAGACGGAAGACGCCACCATGAGCACCGCCTATGTCTACGCGCTGACCGGAGAGCGGGTCTATGCGGAAAAGCTGGCGCAGTTCTTCCGCTTCTTCACCGATGAGGCCAACGGCTATCCTGCCCGGCTGTGCGGGTGCAATCGCAGCTATGTGCAGGAGGGGCATTTCTTCCAGCATCTGGCCATTCCCTATGATATCCTCGCAGGCGGCGACGTGCTCACGGAGCCAGAGCACGCAGCCATCGCCCGCACCTTCCGGCTGTACATGGACCTGCTGGACAAGGATATCCGCAACGGCCATATGTCCAACTGGGTCGTTTCCGAAACGCTGGGCGCGCTTTACTGTGCGTTGTCTCTTCAGGACTGGCCCCGCGCCATGCGTTTTGCCTTCGGCCCCAGCGGTGTGTTCGACCAGCTGCGCAAGGGTGCGTTCAATGATGGCTGGTGGCACGAATGCTCCATCGGCTATAACACCTGGGTGTCCAGCATGATGCTGCACGCCGCCCATGCGCTGCGTCCCTTTGGCGTGGATATGGTCTACGCCGATTTTGCACAATGCTGGTCCAGCGAGGTCAGCAGCACCTATGCCTGCCGGGAGCAGCAGCCGCCCTTTGCCATGGCCAACCAGAAGCGGGGCGGCAACCGCCGCGTCAGCTTGCACATCAAAGACCTGTTTGACGCGGTATTGCCCTTCCTCGACTGGCGGGGCGTGATGTTCGGGGTGAACGATTCGGACGAAAAGACCATTGACGGCGTCCATTTCGGCTCCACCTACGATCTGGCCTATACCTACTACCACGACCCGGAGTATCTGCCCATCCTGAACAGCTTCCCCCACCCGGACCCGGTATTCGGCCACCCGGAGCTGCCGGAGTATCAGCCCCATTCCATCCGGGACAACGCGGTGTCGGACAACATCGGCCTTGCGCTGCTGCGCAGCCAGACACCGGAACGTCCGGTTTCGGAGCAGATCCAGGCCGTTCTGCATTATGGCAGCCACGGCGGCGCACATGGACACTTCGATATCACAGACCTGCTCTGCGTCATGCGCAACGGGCGCAGTCTGTACAACCCGGAGCA
>JBJERT010000094.1:0-1779 GCA_051882435.1 Faecalibacterium sp. | reverse complement strand
CAGTATTCCAGCAGCTTCTGCCGGGCAGCAGGCGGGCTGCGGGGAGCAAGCCGTACCTTACTACCAGCGCGGGCAATGCCGAAATCATTCGTCAACTTTTCCGCCGCCTGACGCGGCGAAAGTTGAAAAAGTATTGTCTGCGGCATCGCGGGGATCAAAGCTGATGATGATACCAGCCGCAGGCGGCTGGTATGGCTAGCGGTGCGTGCTTCGCACGGATTTGTATATATCCGCTTTAGCGGATACTGCCATAGTGATGTGTTTTTACGTCCTCCGCTTTATCGTTCTTGCCATACTTGCGGTTGGCAAGCAGGCAGGCCCAGGACCCTCTGGTGCAGGAAATGCTCTCCCATGGGCGGCACCGGAATCTGTCCTTTTTTGCCTTCACTGCCACGCCCAAAGCCTCCACGCTGGAAATGTTCGGCACCGAAGCCCCGGACGGCACCTATCATCCGTTCCATATCTACAGCATGCGGCAGGCCATTGAGGAACACTTCATCCTCGACGTTCTGCAAAACTACATGACCTACGACACCTGTTTCCAGATCGCCAAGACCATCCCGGACAACCCCGATCTGCCCGCCAGCCGCGCGGCAAAGCTCATCCGTAAGTATCAGGAGCTGCACCCCTATAATATCAGCCAGAAAGCCAAAATCATTGTGGAGACCTTCCGTGAAACGACCCGCCACAAGATCAACGGGCGCGGCAAGATGATGGTGGTCACATCCTCTCGGCTCGCGGCGGTGCGGTATTTCCACGAGGTCAAGCGGTACATTGCCGAGCAGGGCTATGACGATGTGCAGATCCTTGCCGCGTTTTCCGGCGCGGTGGAGGACGGCGTGACCGAATCCTCCCTGAACGTCCGCGCCGACGGCAGCCACATTGCGGAGAGCCAGACCAAGGCGGAGTTCCATAACCATTTCAATGTGCTGATCGTAGCCGAAAAATACCAGACTGGTTTTGACGAACCGCTGCTCCATACGATGATCGTGGACAAAAAGCTGAAAGGCGTCAAGGCGGTGCAGACTCTCTCACGGCTCAACCGCATCTGCCCCGGCAAGACCGACACCTTCGTGCTGGATTTCGTGAACAAAGCCGAGGACATCAAGGAGGCATTTCAGCCGTTCTATCAGGAAACCTTCCTCGAGCAGGAGGTCAACACCGACCTGATCTACAAGACCCAGAAGGAACTGCGGGGCTTTGCCATCTATTCGGACGCGGACGTGGAAGTCTTCATCAAGGAATACTACCGCAGCGGCAAACCGGACAAAAACGCTATGGGACGCATGAGCAGCATCCTGAAACCGGTCGCTGACCGTTACAGTCAGAAAACACAGACGGAGCAGTATCAGTTCCGCCGCCTGCTGCGCAGTCTGGTCAAGTGGTACGGCTACGTTTCGCAGGTGGTGCGGATGTTTGACGCGGAATTGCAGAAAGAAAGCGTATTCTGCGCCTATCTGCTCACGCTGCTCCCCAAAGATGAAACCGATCCGCTGGATCTGGAAGGCAAGCTGCAGCTCGAATACTACAAGCTGGAAAAGACCTTTGCCGGGGCCATCGACCTCGCCCCGTCGAAGGGCAGCTATGCACCCGTGACCCAGAAGGGCGCCCTTGGCGGAGACTCCAAGGAACCTCTGGACGAGATCATCCAGAAGATCAACGAGAAGTACAAAGGCAAATTCACCAGCGCCGACCGGGTGGTGTTCACCATTTTGTACGACCGCCTGAGCGCAGACCCCAAGCTGTCCCGGCTCGCCCAAAGCTCCGACCCTCAGATTT
>JBJERT010000093.1:0-1784 GCA_051882435.1 Faecalibacterium sp. | reverse complement strand
ACCTTCCCGCCCATCGCGGATGCGATGGGCGCAGTAAAAAGTTCTTTGCCCCGCTTTCTTTCAAGAAAGCGGGAAACCCCCGTCTTACAAATGCAGCACCCGATCCTTGATCTCCTGCGTGCGGCCCTGGTTCCAGAACTGTGTGCCGATGTAGCCGCAGGTGCGGCGGGCGACGTTGAGCTTGTTCTGGTCGCGGTTGCCGCACTTGGGGCACTGCCAGACCAGCTTGCTGTCGTCCTCTGCGATCTGCATCTCGCCATCGTAGCCGCAGCACTGGCAATAATCGGACTTGGTGTTCAGCTCGGCATACATGATATTGTCATAGATGAACTGAAGCACACTCATGACCGCCTCGAGGTTGTCCTGCATATTGGGAACTTCAACATAGCTGATCGCGCCGCCGGGAGAGAGCTGCTGGAACTCGCTCTCAAACTTGAGCTTGGTAAAGGCGTCGATCTCCTCCGAAACATGGACATGATAGCTGTTGGTGATATAATTCTTGTCCGTGATGCCCGGGATGATGCCAAAACGCTTTTGCAGGCACTTTGCAAATTTGTAAGTGGTGGACTCCAGCGGCGTGCCGTACAGCGAATAATCCATGTTCTCCGCCCGCTTCCATTCGCCGCAGCGGTCATTCATGTGCTGCATGACGCTCAGCGCAAAGGGCTTTGCCTCGGCGTCGGTGTGGCTCTTGCCGGTCATATACTTGACGCACTCGTACAGACCCGCATAGCCCAGGCTGATGGTGGAATAGCCGCCGAACAGCAGCTTGTCGATTTTTTCGCCCTTCTTCAGGCGGGCCAGCGCGCCGTACTGCCACAGGATGGGCGCGGCGTCGCTGGGGGTGCCCAGCAGACGCTTGTGGCGGGCCTGCAATGCGCGATGGCACAGATCCAGCCGCTCATCAAAAATTTTCCAGAACCGCTCAAAGCTGCCGCCGGAGCTGAGCGCTACGTCTACCAGATTGATGGTCACAACACCCTGATTGAAACGCCCGTAATACTTGGGCTTTCCGGTCTCGGGGTCCACATAGGGGGTCAGGAAGCTGCGGCAGCCCATGCAGGTATAGCAGTGTCCTTCACCATTTTTGTCCTTTTTCATCTCCAGCATCTTCTTTTCAGAGATGTAGTCGGGGACCATGCGCTTGGCGGTGCACTTGGCGGCCAGCTCCGTCAGGTAATAATACGGCGCACCGGGACGGATGTTGTCCTCCTCCAGCACATAGATCAGCTTGGGGAAGGCGGGCGTGATCCACACGCCCTGCTCGTTCTTCACGCCCTGATAGCGCTGCCGGATGGTCTCCTCGATGATGATAGCCAGATCCGCTTTCTCCTGCGGAGTACGGGCCTCGCCCAGATACATAAATACCGTGATAAAGGGGGCCTGACCATTGGTCGTCATAAGGGTAACGACCTGATACTGGATGGTCTGCACGCCGCGGTTGATCTCGGAACGCAGACGGCGCTCCACGATCTCGCTCTTGCGCTCGGCGGAGACCTCCAGTCCGGCCATTTCCTGCTCGACCTCCGCGGCGATCTTTTTGCGGGAAACATCCACAAAGGGGGCCAGATGGGTCAGGCTGATGCTCTGGCCGCCATACTGGTTCGAAGCCACCTGCGCGATGATCTGGGTCGCGATATTGCAGGCCGTAGAGAAGCTGTGGGGCTTTTCAATATAAGTGCCGGAGATGACCGTGCCGTTCTGGAGCATATCCTCCAGATTGACCAGATCGCAGTTGTGCATGTGCTGCGCGAAGTAATCGGAGTCGTGGAAGTGGATCAGGC
>JBJERT010000092.1:0-1789 GCA_051882435.1 Faecalibacterium sp. | reverse complement strand
TAAAATCGATACAGACGCTGGAGCTTTAGGAGTAAACGCATGATCACACAGGCCATATCCTTTCTCATCCGGGCGCTGGCCGCGCTGACGGCCATCCCCGTCCACGAAGCGGGGCACGCGCTGGCGAGCCTTCTGCTGGGCGATCCCACGGCCAAGGAGCAGGGGCGGCTGTCGCTCAATCCGCTGCGCCATTTCGACCTCTGGGGCACGCTCTGCCTGATCTTTGTCGGCGTGGGCTGGGCGAGACCGGTCTCCACCGATCCCCGCCGCTTTCGCAGCCCCAAATGGGGCATGGCGCTCACGGCGCTGGCCGGGCCTGCGGCGAATCTGGTGCTGGCCTATCTGGCCATGGTGGCGTGGAAGCTGCTCTATTACTGGGCGCCCTATACGAACGCGGCGTTTTTTGCCGCGCTGTTCTTACAGTATCTGGTCTATCTGAATGTCAGTCTGGCGGTGTTCAACCTGATCCCGGTGCCCCCGCTGGATGGCAGCCGGGTGCTGCTGGCGGTCCTGCCGGAGCGGGTCTATTTTGGACTGATGAAATATGAAAAGGTCCTTCTGGTGGTGCTGCTGGCGGCGGTATGGGCCGGATTCCTTTCCGGGCCGCTGGCCATACTGAATGATGGGGTCTGGGAGCTTCTGGATGCGGGCACCGGCTGGCTGGATGCGCTGGCGATGCGGGCCTACTATGCCGGCGTCGGCACGGTGGCGTAAGCGATGGCCGCGGAGCTGACGTTCCATCTGGAGGACTTTGACGGCCCGCTGGAGCTGCTTCTGACGCTGGCCGCCAGGCACAAAATGGACCTGCATGACGTCCCCATCCTGGAGCTGATCGAGCAGTACACCCGCACCGTCGAGGATGCCCGGGCGCAGGACCCGGAGACCGCCAGCTCCTTTATCGAGATGGCGGCGCATCTTGTGGAGATGAAAAGCTATCTGCTGCTGCCCCGCAGCGAGGAGGGCGAGCGCATGAAGCAGGAGCTGGTCGGCCAGCTCATCGAATATGACCAGTGCCGCCGTCTGGCTGCACAGCTGCGTGCCCGCGCCGAGGCCACGGCGCATTTCGTGCGTGCGCCGCAGCGGGCCGGGTGGGATACCACCTATGCGCTCCATCACGCGCCCCAGATGCTGGCGGACTGCTGGGCGGCGCTGGCGGGACGCACGGCGGCCCGCCGGATGCCCACGCCCCGGCAGTTCGAGCCGCTGGTCTCCGCGCCGCAGGTGTCGGTGGCCAGCAGGGTGGTGTTCATCCTGCGCAGGCTGGTGAGCGGAGAGGAGCCGACCCTGAGGGGATTGTTTTCCCGCCGCCAGAGCCGCGGCACCAATGTGGCGACCTTTCTGGCGCTGCTGGAGCTGGTGCGCGGCGGAAGGGTGCGTCTGGGGGAAAACGGAGAACTCACCATGCGCCGCGGCCGCCTGAGCCGCACAAAGGAGGAGCCATGAACCAGAAACAGATCCGCGCCGCCGTAGAGGCGATGCTGTTCGCCTGCGGCGAGCCGGTCGGGACCGAAAAGCTGGCGCAGGCCGTGCAGCTCCCGCCCGCCGCGGTGGAGGAGGCGCTGGGCGAGCTTCAGGCGCGCTATGCGCGGGAGGACAGCGGGCTGTGCCTGCTGCGTCTGGATACACGCTGGCAGCTTGCGACTAAAAATGAATGGGCCGACTGCGTGCGCGCGCTGCTGGATGCGCGCCGCAACCTGCCCATCGGCCCGGCCGCCATGGAGACGCTGACGGTGATCGCCTATAATCAGCCGGTCTCCCGCGCCTTTATCGAGCAGGTGCGCGGCGTGGA
>JBJERT010000091.1:0-8423 GCA_051882435.1 Faecalibacterium sp. | reverse complement strand
ACACCCCGAAAGGAGCATGACCCTTATGATCGACGCGATCGATACCTCTCTTCCCGTCGGCCCCGCGCAGGTGAGCGAGGCGGCGCAGATCCTTCAGCGCTACAAGGCGGGCAAGGCCGCGCTGGACCAGCGTCTGGTGGACAACGAGCTGTGGTTCCGCATGGGCCACTGGAAAAACTACAAAAACCCCATGATGGAAGGCAAACCGCAGCCATCCAGCGGGTGGCTGTTCAATTCCATCGCCAACAAGCACGCCGATGCCATGGACAACTACCCCGAACCGAACGTTCTGCCCCGCGCCGCGGACGACGAGCAGACGGCCCGCGCCCTGTCCAGCGTGCTGCCGGTGGTGCTGGAGCAGGCGGACTATGAACAGGTGTACAGCGATACCTGGTGGCGCAAGCTCAAACAGGGCACGGGCGTCAAAGGCATTTTCTGGGACCCCGAAAAGCGCGGCGGGCTGGGCGACATCACCGTGCGCCCCATGAACCTGCTGATGCTCTACTGGGAGCCGGGCGTGGTGGATATCCAGGATTCCCCCCACTTTTTCTCTCTGAGTCTGGAGGACACCAAAAGTCTGGAGCTTCGCTGGCCCCAGCTCCGGGGTCATGCCGCCAGCGCGGTGGATGTGCCCCGCTATATCCACGACGGCGGGCTGGACACCAGCACCAAAAGCGTGGTGGTGGACTGGTACTATAAGCTCCCGGACGAGGACGGACATGTGCGTCTGCACTACTGCAAATTCTGCAACGGCGTAGTGCTCTACGCCAGCCAGAACGACCCGGCTTTCGAACGGCGCGGCTTCTATGACCACGGCAAATATCCCTTCGTGTTTGACCCGCTGTTCGTCGAGGAGGACAGCCCCGCGGGCTTTGGCTACATCGACGTGATGAAAGAGTGCCAGACCGCCATCGACAAGATGAACCACGCCATGGACGAAAACGTTCTGCTCTCGTCCAAACAGCGCTATGTGCTCAGCGATTCGGCGGGCGTCAATGAGGACGAGCTGGCGGATTTTTCCCGGGATATCGTCCATGTGGCCGGGCGGCTGGGAGAGGACAGCTTCCGCCCCCTGCAGGTCGTGGGCCTGCAGGGAAACAGCCTGAGCTACCGCAACAGCCGCATCGAAGAACTCAAAGAGATCAGCGGCAACCGTGATATGACCCAGGGCGGAACATCGGGCGGCGTGACGGCAGCCAGCGCCATCGCGGCGCTGCAGGAGGCCGGCAGCAAGCTCAGCCGCGACATGCTCAAAAGCGCCTACCGCGCCTTCGCCAAAGAATGCTACTTTATCATCGACCTGATGCGGCAGTTTTACGACGAGGAACGGGTGTTCCGCATTACCGGGCAGGCCGGGCAGAACGAGTTCGTCTCCTTTTCGGCGCAGTCACTGCGGGCGCGGCCCGCGGGCAGCATCGGCGGCGTGGAGCTGGGCAGCCGTGAGCCGATCTTTGATATCGTCGTCAGCGCGGCCAAACGCTCCACCTTCAGCCGCCTGTCCCAGAATGAGACGGCCAAGGAGTGCTATCAGCTTGGCTTTTTTGCCCCTGCCAACGCCGACGCGGCGCTTGCCGCGCTGGATATGATGGATTTTGAAGGGATCGAAAAGGTCCGCCAGCGGGTGAGGGAAAACGGCACACTGGCGCAGCGGCTGGCACAGATGCAGGACCAGATGGTCAAAATGGCCGCAGTCATCGAGATGCAGAGCGGCGGAAAACTCCGGGATTCCGGCGGTCTGACCCGCAGTGTAGCCGGTGCGTTTGCGCCGGAAGCCGAGCGCACAAAAAAGAAGGAACCCCTGAGCGGTCCGGCGCAGTCGCTGCCTACGGCTGCCGCCGCCCGCGCCATGAAAAATACATCTCTTTGAAAGGAGGAGAGCACATGATCAAAGCCATTTATACGGAACTGGACGGCCCGGAGGGAAAGATCTGCCGCATGGAATGCTCGGGCCATGCAGGTTATGCCCCGGTCGGGCAGGATATCGTCTGTGCGGGTGCCAGCACCCTGATGCAGGCACTGGTCTATCTGATGGCAGGGGAGGAGGACGCCCGGGTGGAGGCCCGGGACACGGCAGGCGGGCCGTATCTGAGCGTTGCCGCCGGAGTGGATGACCCATGGACCGAGGGAGCGTTCGAGATGGTCAAAGCGGGATTTTTGCTGCTGGCCGAGCGCTACCCGGACAACCTGCACTTTATGGACGCCAGCGAGCGGGGCGAGCAGTGCATGCTGGACCTTCAGCTCTTTGCGGAGGGCGGCGACGGCGGTGCGGAAGGCACAGAGGCCTCCGCCGAAGCCCCCGCTCTGAGCCGTGCACAGGCGCAGCAGGCGGTGGCCTCCGGCACGATGCGGCCGGGGGAGCCGGAGAAAACGGCTCCGGCCGCGCCGTCTGCGCCCGCGACTGCACCGCCGCCCCAGGAGCCTCCGCGGCCTCAGCCGCCCCGTTTGCCGCCCCTGCCGCCCCGGGTACAGGACCCGGTGCGCAGTCTGCACGCCCGCTGGGCGGCGGAAGAAGCGATGCTGCGCCGCGTCCAGCCGGACTTCTCCCTGCGGGAAGAGCTGAAGAATCCCGAGATGCGCCGCCTGATGCAGATGCCCGGGATGCGGATGCAGGACGCCTATCGTCTGGCACACTACAACGAACAGCTCAACGCCGCTGCCCATGCAGTGGAGCGGGGCGTGGTGGAACGCATCCAGCAGCGCGCGGCCCGGCCGTCTGAGAACGGCACCCGACCCGGCGGCGCTGCCGTGAGCCGCGCTGATGTGGCCCATATGACCCGTGCACAGCGCGAAGCGCTGGAGCGTCAGGCCCTGCATGGGGCAGAGATCCGCTTCTGAGAGAGGAAAGCCCTCTCGAAAATTTGATACAGAAAGGAAAAACACAATGAAAAACTACAAGATGTCCCTGAATCTCCAGCTTTTTGCGGAGGAAGCATCCAGCCCGCTGAACTCCAGCACTACCATGAGCGCTGAAATGAAGACCTTCTATGAGAAGCGTCTCATTGACCAGGCGGAGCCGCGGCTGGTACACGACCAGTTCGCGGACTACTACCCCGTACCGGCCAACGGCGGCAAGACCATCGAGTTCCGCAAGTACGACAGCCTACCCAAGGCGACCACTCCGCTGACCGAGGGCGTGACCCCCAACGGTCAGGCGCTGACCGTTTCCACCATCACCAGCGATCTGCACCAGTACGGCGGCTGGACTCCCCTGACCGACGTGCTCCAGATGACTGCCATCGACAACAACGTCGTTCAGGCGACCCGCGTACTGGCCAGCCAGGCGGGCCGCACCATGGACAGCATCACCCGCGACGTGCTGGCGGGCGGTACCAACGTCATTTACGCCCCCAAGCTGGGCGCGGACGGCACCGAGACTGCCGTGACCAGCCGCGCGGATCTGGACAAGACCTGTACCCTGACCCCGAAGCTGTTCTTCCAGGCGGCGGCGCAGCTGGGCGCGATGAACGCCGACCCTATCGGCGACAGCTACGTCGCGATCATCCATCCCTATGCCGCCTATGATCTCAAGACCAGCAAGGAGTGGATCGAGGTCCACAAGTATGCCGACCCCGAGGCGATGTACCGCGGCGAGATCGGCAAGCTGGGCAACATCCGCTTTATCGAGACCAGCGAGGCCAAGATCTGGAAGGACAGCACCTGCCCGTCCGGTCTGGCAGTGTTCGGCACGCTGGTGCTGGGCGCCCACGCTTACGGTGTGACCGAACTGGAAGGCGGCGGTCTGGAGCATATCGTCAAACAGCTGGGCTACGGCGACGACCCCCTGAACCAGCGCGCCTCTGTGGGCTGGAAGGGCATGCGCGCGGCAGAACGGCTGGTGGAGCAGTACATGGTGCGCATCGAGAGCGTGTCCAGCTACTCCGCCACCGCCGCCGCCAACTGAGAAGGAGACACGATATGGCAGAAAAGAAAACAGTCCGTATCCGGCTGTTCAAAGATAACAGCCGGTACAAGGGCGACCTGTTCGTGAGCGTCAACGGCGTGAACTACAAGATCCGTCGCGGCGTGGAGGTCGAGGTCCCGCCCGAAGTGGCGGAGGTGCTCGAACACAGTCAGATGCAGGACGAGCGCACCGCTGCCCGCATCGCGGCCGCGGAGAGCGCCGCAGAGTGAACCATACGGCCCGGCGGGGGACGCTCCTGCCGGGCCTTTTTTGAAAGGAGGACGACGCATGAATGTGGGAGAGGCCCTCGCAACTCTGGATGCGCTGCGCCCGGGCAGCCGGGTCGCGCCGGAGACCCGGTGCCGCTGGCTGAGGGAACTGGACGGTACGCTGCGGCTGCGGTTCTTCCGCAAGAGCAGCGGGGCATGGGAGAGCGTGGGGGCGGACCTGGCGCAGGGGGACGGCCGCCTGTCGGACGATACCGTCCTGCTGGCGCCCGCGCCCTTTGACGCGCTGTATCCGCACTATCTGTGTGCCATGAACGACGCGGCACTGGGCGAGACGGACCGCTACGCCGGAGAACAGGCGCAGTACAACAGCATCCTGGCCGAACTGTCGGCCTGGCTGCGGCGGGAGCATCCGCCCTGTCCGGGCGCACAGTGGCGCTGGTAAAGGAGGCCAAAAACGATGTTTCTGGCAAATCAGGAGCACTTGAAAACATCCCGCGGTGTGCTGCGGGCCTTTGGCGGGCTGAACGAGACCTACGGCTGCTCAGAAGCCGAGTACAGCGAAGGAAAAAACTTTTCTTCCCGAAATTTCCCGGCGCTGAGCACCCGCACCCCGCGGCGCAGGCTCCGGGAGCTGGAAGGGCTGAACGGTATGTACCACCTCAACGGTCTGCTGACGGTATGCGGGACCGCTCTGCACTATACCCCCGACGACCCCGCGGAGGAGCCGGTGGAGGCAGCGGAGGCGGTGGCCGACGACCGCAAGACCATGGTGGGACTCGGCAGCAAGGTGGTCATCTTCCCGGACAAGATCGCCTTTGATACCGCGGACGGCAGCATCTCGGCGCTGGGGGCGCTCTGGGCCGACGCGGAACAGAGCCTGACCATCGAACCGTGCGACGCAGCAGGCAAGACCTACAAAGCTGCATCCTTTGGCCTCAATGAACCGGCCAACCCGACCGACGGCCAGCTGTTCCTCAAGGCAGAGAGCCTGGAAACGCCCTGGAGCGCTGACAGCACGCTGGAAATATACAGCAGCACCTCGGGCAACTGGTCGGCTGTCCCGCTGGAATACTGCCGCATCACAGCGGCGGGTCTGGGCAGCCGGTTCCGCTCATGGGACACCGTGACGCTCAAGGGAGTGGCGGAGGAACTGACAGAACAGTGGACGGCGCTGGACGGCGACCTGATCGTCTATGACGTGGGCGAGGACTGGCTCCAGGTCAAGGCTGCGCCGGAGGGAACGCTGTTCTATGGCCATATCCTTCAGGCCGGCACCGCTGCCCAGTGGACCAGTCTGGACGGAACGCAAAGCAAAAAATTTACATCAGATCAGCCCGTCACGCTGGAGCGCCGGGTGCCGGAGCTGGAGTTCGTGACCGAGTGCGACAACCGACTGTGGGGCTGCAACAGCCGGGAGAACGTGATCTACGCCTGCAAGCTGGGCGACCCCACCAACTGGTACAGCTACCGGGGCATCGCGGCGGACAGCTACGCTGTGACGGTGGGCAGCGACGGACCCTTCACCGGTGCGGCCACCTGTCTGGGCTATGCGCTGTTCTTCAAGGAGAACACGCTGCACAAGCTCTGCGGCTCCAAGCCGTCGGATTATCAGCTCACCTCGATGCGCTGCCGCGGCGTGGCCCGGGGCGCAGGCCGCAGTCTCTGCGTGCTCAACGAGACACTGTATTATCTCTCGCAGGATGGTGTGATGGCATGGGACGGCAGCATCCCCACCAAGGTGTCCACCGCGCTGGATGCCAGCCGCCTTGCCAACGTCCAGAGCGCGCAGGGCGGCGCGCTGGATGGCCGCTATTACCTGCACCTGTCCCGTGCAGGAGAGGAGCGCCTGCTGGTCTATGACACCGAGCGGGGCCTGTGGCATGAGGAGGATGTCTGCTCCCGCGAGATGGCCAGCACCGGCAGCCAGCTCTATCTCTGGGACGGAGCGGCTCTCTGGGCCGCGGACCCCAGCCGGGAAGCCGACTGGCAGAGCAGTGAAGGCGTGGAGCAGGCCATGGAGTTTGAGCTGGTCACCGGTGAGCTGGGCATGGACAGTGCGGAGGAGCGCTACCTGTCCCGGCTGACGCTGCGGCTGGAGGCGGAGCGCGGCAGCGTTTTGGAGGTGGCGGTCCGCTACGACGGCGGCGCATGGGAGGTCGTGGATACGCTGGCCGCCAGAGAGAGCCGCCGCAGCTACGACCTGCCCTTTGTGCCCCGGCGGCACGGGACCTTCCGGCTGCGGCTTCACGGCAGGGGACAGATCACTCTGCGCAGTCTGGCCCGCACCATGGCCTCCGCCCGGGGCGGACTGCTCCAGACGGAGTGAAAGGGAAAGGAGAACGAGACACATGGCAAGCATTACGGGCATCAGCAAGATCGGCCTGCCCAAATTGAGCGAGAACATGGACCCCGGTGACGCGCGGGCACTGCGCAATTATCTTTATCAGATGCAGGAGCAGCTCCAGTATGTCCTGACCAATCTGGACACCGAAAATTTTTCGGATGAGATGCGCAGCGCCTTCCAGTCGCGGAGCTGAGGAAGGAGAGAGGACAAACACATGGCGACTACGAAAAAACAGAACGAATATGACGCCTCCGCAGACACCGGCAGCCAGAAGCTGACAGCCAGCGAGGCCCGCGGGATGGTGGAACAGGCAATGGCCGGTGCACAGTATACACCGAGCCAGAGCGTGACCGACGCGGCCAACGCGCTGCGCCAGTGGCAGCAGAACCGCCCCGCCCAATACCAGAGCGCCTATCAGGGCCGCATCGACTCGCTGCTGGACCAGATCCTGACCCGGGAGAACTTCCAGTACAGCTATACGCAGGACCCGTTGTATCAGCAGTACGCGCAGGCGTATACCCAGAATGCCCGCAATGCCAGCGCGGACGCCGCGGCGCAGGCTTCGGCGCTGACGGGCGGCTATGGCTCCAGCTATGCGGTCAGCGCCGCACAGCAGGCCTACCAGCAGCAGATCGGCGCGCTGAGCAGCGCCATCCCTACACTGTACAGTCTGGCACTGGATACCTATAACAGCGAGGGCGACGCCATGCTGGACCGACTGGAACAGCTCAACAGCCAGGAGCAGAGCGCGCAGAGCCGGTATGAGCGGGAACTGAGCGACTACTATACCCAGCTCGAACAGATGGGAGAGGCCTACAATACGGCCTATCAGCAGGATTACAACCAGTATCTGAATTATCTGAACCGTCTGGATACTCTGCGCAATTACTACTCTCAGGTAGAGCAGGCTCAGAATGCCCAGAACCAGCAGACCTTCAACAATGTGATGAGCGTGCTGGGTCTGATCGGCGATGCGGTGCAGCTGGCCATCACGGGCACCACTGGCCTTGGCTCGCTGGCCGGGAGCCTGCTGAATACCGGCTACAATATCTATTCGGGCAACCGCCAGTACGAGGCCGAGCGCGCCGACGCAGCATGGTCTCAGCAGCTGCAGGAAAAGCAGTATCAGGACAGCCTGACCCAGCAGCAGTATAAGAATACGACGGCGGAACGCCAGTATCAGGATGCGCTGGCTCAGCAGAAGTTCGACAACGACATCACCAGCCAGAAGCTGGCGATCGCAAAGAGCGAGCTGGCGCTCAAGCAGTCTCAGGCGGCCCAGAAAGCGGCTTCGGCCAGCGCGGCCGCGGCGGCAAAGACCAGCGCTTCTTCGTCCGGGTCGGCGTCCGGCACGAACAAGGTGCTCTCGGCGGGCAGCACAGGCGTCGTGCCGTATACCGCCGCGCGGCTGCGCAGTCTGGGACGCAGTGACAGCGAGATCCGCACCGCGCTGCTGGCGGACGGATACTCCAGCGCGCAGGTGCGGGAGATCCTTGACAAACTGAACAGCTGAAGCGCTTTCCCGCAGCACGGAATGCAGCAGGGCCGCAGCATGGGATGGGATCCATCCCGGCTGCGGCCCTGTTTTTGATCTCAGAACATAAAAAAGCCCCGCTGCTTTGCAGCGGGGACTGGTGGGGTGCCCAGTGGGACTCGAACCCACGGTCTCCAGATCCACAATCTGGCGCGTTAACCGACTACGCTATGGGCACCATATCATGCGCCCGAAGGGACTCGAACCCCCGGCCCACTGCTTAGAAGGCAGTTGCTCTATCCACCTGAGCTACGGGCGCACGTTGTAATCCCATTGGGTTCCATTATGGCGGCAACATGTTCGGCACACGTTGCAAGATGTATAATATCATATTCTTTCGGAACTGTCAAGAAAAAAGTTGAAATTTTTTGCTTTTGGCTCTGCCTCTTGTGGATTTGGGGAAACTATGCTATA
>JBJERT010000090.1:1499-8507 GCA_051882435.1 Faecalibacterium sp. | reverse complement strand
CCTCAAAGTACGACTTTTCCCGCCATATTGCCGAAATTTACCGCGAAAATTTGGCAGTTTCCACGAGAAAAATTCAAAAAAAGCCGTGTTTTCCTTGGATTCTGGCGCTTTCCAACGGGCGGCGGATATGGTAAGATAACAGGGTAAGCGTAACGTTTCCCCGCCCTTATTGCGCCGCGGCTGGCGGTGCAGGGGCCGGAGCTGGAAAAATGGAGAGTGTGTGTTATGACCGAGTTCAAGCCCATCAAGGAAGGCAAGGTCCGCGAGATCTACGACAACGGCGACAGCCTCATCATGGTCGCCACCGACCGCATTTCGGCGTTCGATGTGATCCTGAAAAACAAGGTCACCAAAAAGGGCACGGTGCTGACCCAGATGAGCAGGTTCTGGTTCGACTATACCCGGGACCTGCTGCCCAACCATATGCTGAGCGTGGACGTGAAGGACATGCCGGAGTTCTTCCGGCAGCCGCAGTTCGACGGCAACAGCATGATGTGCCGCAAGCTGGAGATGCTGCCCATCGAGTGCATCGTGCGCGGCTACATCACCGGCAGCGGCTGGGCCAGCTACCAAAAGACCGGCAAGGTCTGCGGCATCACCCTGCCCGAAGGTCTGAAGGAGTCCGACAAGCTGCCCGAGCCGATCTATACCCCCAGCACCAAGGCGGAGATCGGCGACCACGACGAAAACATCTCCTATGAGCAGAGCATCGTGGTACTGGAGAAGCTGTACCCCGGCAAGGGCGAGGAATACGCCACCAAGCTGCGCGATTATACCATCGCGCTGTACAAGAAGTGCGCCGAGTACGCCCTGAGCCGCGGCATCATCATCGCCGACACCAAGTTTGAGTTCGGCCTGGACGAGGCGGGCAACATCGTGCTGGGCGACGAGATGCTGACCCCGGATTCCTCCCGCTTCTGGCCGCTGGAAGGCTACGAGCCGGGCCACGGTCAGCCTTCCTTTGACAAGCAGTTCGTCCGCGACTGGCTCAAGGCCAACCCGGACAGCAACTATGACCTGCCGCAGGAAGTCATTGACAAGACCATCGCCAAGTATCTGGAAGCCTATGAGCTTCTGACCGGCAAGCAGCTGTAAGGGCCGGTCTTTCGCCGTCCGCTCTGCACCCCGATGCAGGCGGGCGGCTTTTTTTGTGCGCAAAAAAGCGCCCCGGAAGGCGGCAAGTCTTCCGGGGCGCAGGCGCGGCGATGGTCACTCGATCTCGATCAGGTTGGGATTCTGCGGCAGAGCCTTCTGCGCCTCGGCGCGGGGCAGAGCGATGTGCAGGATACCATCCTCGAACTTTGCGTGGATATCCTCCTTGCGGATATCCTCGCCCACATAGAAACTGCGGGCACAGGTGCCGCTGAAGGTCTCGCGGCGGATATAGCGGCCCTGCTCATCCTTTTCGTCGTTGGTGTGGCTGCGCACGGCCTGAATGGTCAGATAGCCGTTTTGCAGCTCCATTCTGACATCCTCTTTCTTGCAGCCCGGCAGATCCACGGCCACATCATAGCCGTTCGGGGTCTGGCGGACATCGGTCTTCATCATGTTCTCGCCGCGTTTGCCAAAGGTGGCGCGGCTCTCGCGGTTCAGCTCGCGCTCTAGCGCATGGTCGAACGGATCGAAGAAATCATCGAACAGGTTCTCATGAAAAACAGCAGGCAGCAACATAAAACAACCCTCCAGTTATCTCCTGGCCGGTCATCCGGTCGGTGCATCTATAAATGATCCGCTTGGGCGAAAGGGCCTGCCCGCGGGAGCTGTGCGCCCTCCGCTTGCCCTTCCTCCTGAGCACGGCTTTATTATAGCACCATTTTTAGCACTGTCAATAGTTGAGTGCTAAAGTTCACAAAGTCTTAAACTCCCATCCATATTCCATGCAATATTTCTAAAATAGCGGCGTTTTAACGTGTTTTTATGATTCGCATTCTGGCAGTCATGCTTTATATCTGTCAAAAAAGGCCCATGCGGATGCATGGGCCTTGTGAAAAGTTCTTTGCCAAGGCTTTCTTTCAAGAAAGCCGGAAAATCCCCCGTCATTCCGGCGGTTCTCCGTCAAAGACCCTGCGCAGCATGCGGACGATCTCGTTCAGGTCGATGGGCTTGGACAGAAAGCCGTCCATGCCGCTCTCGCGGGCCTTCTTGCGGTCCTCGTCGAAGGCGTTGGCCGTCATGGCGAGGATAGGGACGCGCGCCCGGGCGGGGTCTGGAAGCACACGGATGCGGCGGGTGGCCTCGTAGCCATCCATGACCGGCATCTGGATATCCATAAGTACGACGTCATACCGGCCCGGCGGAGACTGCTCGACCTTTTCGAGCGCCTGTGCGCCATCCTCCACCGCGTCGACCACAAGGCCGTATTCGCCCAGCAGCTCTTCGGCGATCTCGCGGTTCAGCTCGTTGTCCTCCGCCAGCAGGACATGCCGCCCTGCAAAGTCCTCCGCGGAGGGCAGAGGCAGCTCTTTGCCGGCCTGACGGCCCAGCGAACCCAGCAGGGATTCCCGCAGGTCCGACAGGAACATGGGTTTGGAGCAGAACGCCGTGACGCCGGCCTGCCGCGCCTCCTGCTCGATATCGGCCCAGTCGTAGGCCGTCAGGATGATAATGGGGGGCTCGCCGCCCACCTCCCGGCGGAGCTGGCGCACGACCTCCACGCCGCTCATATCCGGCAGGCGCCAGTCGATGATATAGGCATGGAACGGCTGCCCCAGCTCCTGCGCCTGCGAGGCCCGCAGCACAGCCTCCCGGCCGGACAGGGTCCAGTCGGGCACCATGCCCACCTGGACCAGCATCCGGGTCACGCTGTCGCAGGTATTGAAATCGTCGTCCACGACCAGCGCCCGCAGGCCTTCCAGTTCCTGTATCTTTTCCACGCTGCGGTGGCCGGACTGAAGGCGCAGGGACAGCCGGATGAGGAACTCCGTCCCCTCGCCCTGCCCGGTGCGGGCCTCGATGGTGCCGCCCATCATATCCACGATGCTTTTTGTGATGGCCATGCCCAGGCCGGTGCCCTGGATGCGGCTGACGGTAGAGGTGCGTTCCCGTTCAAAGGGCTGGAACACCCGCGCGGCGAACTCCTGACTCATACCGATGCCGGTATCCTTGACGCGGATCTCATACAGGCCGCGGCCCAGCGGCGCGCCGGGGAGCTGCTCCACCCGAACGGATACCGAGCCGCCGGGAGGCGTGAATTTGACCGCGTTGGACAGCAGATTCAGCAGGACCTGATTCAACCGGGTCTTGTCGCAGTAAACATCTTCGTCGGTGACGTTGGCGATATCCATGTAGAGTTCCAGATCCCGGGCATGCATCTGGCCGCCGATGATGGTCTTGAGGTCGTGCAGGATATCCGACAGGTTCACCGCTGTTTCCTCGAGATAGATCTTTCCGCTCTCGATGCGGCTCATGTCCAGCACATCGTTGATCAGGCTCAGCAGATGGTTGCCCGAAGCCAGGATCTTGGAGATATACACCCGCACCCGCTCGGTGTCGCAGAGGTTCGCGGCCGCCAGCGTCGCAAAGCCGATGATGGCATTCATCGGGGTGCGGATATCGTGGGACATGCTGGAAAGGAAGGTGCTCTTGGCGCGGGAGGCGCTTTCGGCGGCTGTGACCGCATCCTGAAGGGCCTCGTTGACCTTCTTTTCCTTCGTGCGGTCGGACAGCACGACGATGTACTTGATCTCATTTTGCAGGGTACGGCAGAGCGTGGTCACATGGAACCAGCGCACCTCTCCCGTTTTCTGGTGGACATACTCCCGGTCCCACTCGCCCTGTTCCCCCGGGACAATGCCCGGCAGGCAGTCCAGAATGCGCACGGTGTCGCCGCCGCTGACCAGCTGGTCCACCCGGCGGATATCGCTGCGGGCCTCCTGCGCCGAGATGCCGACCAGGCGCTCGATGTTGGGGCTGATATAATTGACGGTATGGGCGTCCTTTTCCAGCATCAGGAACACATCGTCCACGTTGCTGGACAGGATGGAGAACAGCTCGTCCCTGTACTGGATCTCGGTATCTTTTTCCACCAGATCCTGCCGTGTGCGGTACATCAGATAGATCAGCACCGACGCGCCGATGATCCCCACGAAGAACACGCCCATGGCAAACGTGTTGCGCTGCAGGCGGTTCATGCTGGCGTTGACCACGCCCGCCGGCACGATGCCCACCACCATCCAGTCCTTGAAATCGACCGGTTCATAGACCAGATAGTAGTTCTCCCCGCCCATCGGAAAGACCACGACGCCGGAATTGCTCTGCCGAAAATCGCGGCGCACCCGCTCAAGGGTGGCGCTGTCGGTCTCGGTGTCGTTCTCCAGCATGCCCAGCAGGTTATAGACCTCCGACAGCATCTCGTTGCTGTCGTCGATGAGCACCCGCCCGTTGGCCGTGGTGACGTAGCTGCTGGACTGGCCCCCGAAGGCCGAGATCTCCAGCACGGTGGTCAGGTCGCTGTTGTCGAAGCTGATGGCGATGGCGTCATAGGAAAAGCCGCGATACCTCCCGCCGGGACAGGGCACGGCAAACACCATGACCTCCGGCCGACCGGGCAGCGCGACATTCTCGACGATATTTTTTCCCTCCAGCATCAGTTCCGACAGGCTGGAGCCAAGGTTCAGATAGCCGGTCTTTCCGTCCGGGGTGTAGTAGACCCCCTCCTGAGAGAGGAAGTAGAAGCTGGTGTATCCGGTTTCCTGCTGGACTGCCTGAAGGTAGCTGCGCACACGGGAGGTATCCTCGGCTTCCTGCAAATAGGGCCGCCACATGGCCAGTGTGCTCCAGTTGCGGGCCACCAGTGTATCCATGGACTGGTTGGCCTGACCATAGATCTCCGTCAGATGCTCCGCGCTCTCCTCGAAGATCATTTTCGAGACAAATCCGTAGTACTGGAAGATCACCAGGACCACTGACACCAGAAGCGTCAGGGATACGGCCGCTCTGGCCAGCATCCGCCCGCGTTTTTTGTGCCGTGCAAAAACAAGCGCCTCGGGGAACCCCTCTTGTTCCCGGGCCTGCTTTTTGCGTATCATGTTCTTCTGCCTCCTTTGAAACGTCTCCGTCCGTCACAGAAGGTCATATACTCTGTGGGCGGCTCCCTCTGTGCCCCGCCGGCCAGCGCAGCGGCCAGATGCTCCGCGGGCGCGCCCTCCGCTTCGGTCAGGGGGCCGCAGCGGCAGGTACTTCTTCCCTGCTCAGGAGCCGGGCGTTGAGGTCTTCATAGGCTCCCCGGGCATCATATTCCCTGCGGATGAGCTTTTCGGTCACATCCTGTGATGCGGCCAAAAATTTGCGGGTGGAAAGGCTCTGATACAGATGGTTGCTGATCACGCAGTTCTGTGCAAAGATCAGCGATCCGTCCAGCAACATTTCCACGGTGCGGTTGTAGGGGAGCACGGTGCTGCCCGCAGCGGCACGGGCCTGCCCCTCGGCGCTGAACATCGCCTCCAGCACGGCCAGCGCGGCGGACTTTTTCGCGGGGTCCTGCTCCACGCTGCGGTTCACCGCCACCTGGAACAGCGGATAGGTCAAGATCCAGTTGTCTTTTTCCTCTTCGCCGAAATAGGGCAGCAGGACGGCGTCCATCCCGTCCTCCACCAGCGCGACGCAGTCGCTGCCGGTGCCGCAGAGCATGGCCAGACTGCCCTCGCAGAACTGCTGCCGTGCTTCCGCAAAGGTCGTGTCCAGATCCTCCGGCCCGAGACAGGTGTCCCGCAGGAACTGTTCAAACCGTTCCATCACGGCGGGCCAGACCTCCTTGTCCAGCCCCACCGGCTCCTCCGGGGTCTGCGCCTCATAGGCCGCGCGCCAGCGTGCGCCCGCAAGGCTCATCAGCTTCGGGATCGCGCTGCCCTGCATGGCACTCAGGCAGCACTGGTCGGACTGGAGGTCCATATAAAAGCAATCCAAACCGTACCGCTCCAGGACACGGCACAGACCGGCGAACTCCCGGTAGTTGGCAGGGCGCTCCAGATTGTGCGCTCGGAGAAGCTGGCGGTTGACGATGATGCCTTCCACCTCCGCCCCCATGGGCAGCCAGCATACTGCGCCGCCGCGGCCGCGGTTGTTTTTCAGAACGGCCTCGTAAAAGGTGCCCGCCAGCTCCGTACTGCTCAGGTCCAGCAGCGCGTCCTCCAGCCCCGCCGCATCATGGAGAGAGAAACGGCGGCAGGTGAGGATATCCGGCAGCTCGCCGTGCCGCAGCAGGTCCTCATAGTGATCCGGGCCGCAGCTGCCCGCCACGACAAAGGTAAATTCGATCTCCGGGAACTGCTCCTCCAGCCAGGGCGTCAGCTCCCGGGTCATGGACTTGTCCCACAGGTACATGGTCAGGCAGACGGACTGCCCGGAAGAGCGGTTTTTTTGCTCCGCAGCGCCGCAGCCCGCAAGGAACAGCAGCACAGCCGCAAGAAAAAACGCTAACAGCCGTCGTTTCATGATCGCTTCCTCCTGTGTGTATCCGCTCTCCCCCGGGCACCGCTGCGGCTGAGGCATCCCTGTGGAGCGGGGGCGAACCTGCCCGGCCTCACCCGTGCCGCGGTCCGGTGCTTATTCCGCCCGGGCCGCCTGATAGGCGCGGATCGCCTCCACAGTGGCCTCGTAGTCCACGCGCACCAGCTCCATCCGCGGGAACGCGGACGCGGGGATCTCGGCCTCGCCGCGGCGCAGCTCCTCGGTGAGCTGGGACGCCGCGCCGAACAGCCGGGTAAAGCTCAGGTTCGCACACACGCCTTTGAGGGTGTGGGCCGCACGGAATGCGGTCTCGCGGTCATCGGCCGCAAAGGCGACGCACAGCTCCGCAAAACTCTTGTCTTCCAAAAATTTGAGCACAAATTTTTCTATCATGTGCTGACTGGGAAAGCGCGCGGCAGCTTCCGCATAGTTCCCGCCCAAAACGTGGTAGCATTCTTCCAGTGTCATAATCCCGCCTCTTCCTTTTTTGAACTCTGCGGCGCGTCAGAACGCGCCTTTGTTTTCGGCTGATAGATAGTGTTATTGTACACTATTTTTCCC
>JBJERT010000090.1:0-1399 GCA_051882435.1 Faecalibacterium sp. | reverse complement strand
CGTGAAAAAGCTGCTGGTTCAGCTCATGCTCCCGGCTGTGGTAGCGCAGGTGGTCAACCTGCTGTACAACATCGTGGACCGCATCTATATCGGACACATCGAGGGCATTGGCGCGGCAGCGCTGACCGGCGTGGGGTTGTTCACCCCCATCCTGATGCTGCTGAACGCCTTTGCCATGCTCATCGGCGCGGGCGGAGCGCCCCGCACGGCCATTGCGCTGGGACAGGACCACAAAGAGGATGCCGAGCGCATCATGAGCAACAGCTTCACCATGCTGCTGCTTTTTTCGGCGGTGCTGACGGTGGTGTTTTATGCCGCCGCGCCCACGCTGCTGCGGCTGTTCGGTGCCAGCGACACCACCCTGCCCTACGCGCTGGCGTACAGCCGCATCTACATTCTTGGCTCCGTGTGTGTGCTGATGGTGCTGGGCATGAATCCCTTTATCACAACGCAGGGCTTTTCCAAGATCAGCATGCTGACCACCGTCATCGGCGCTGTCATCAACATCGTGCTGGACCCCCTCCTGATCTTCGTGCTGGGGCTGGGCGTCCGGGGCGCGGCCATCGCCACCGTGCTCAGTCAGGCGGTGGGCATGCTGTGGATTTTGCGGTTCCTCACCGGCAAAAAGACCATCCTGCGGCTGCGGCTTTCTTATATGAAGCCGCAGGCCCGCATCCTGCTGCCCGTGATGGCGCTGGGCATCTCGTCCTTTGTCATGTTGAGCACGGAGAGCCTGCTTTCGGTCAGCTTCACGTCCAGTCTGGCCCGCTATGGCGGAGACCTGGCGGTGGGCGCCATGACGGTCATCACCAGCGTGTCGCAGCTGTGCTCGCTGCCGGTGCAGGGCCTGTGTCAGGGCGCGCAGCCGGTCATCAGCTTCAACTTCGGCGCAGCCAAAAAGGACCGCGTAAAAGAAGCGTTCCGGTTCCTGCTGACGCTCTGCGCGGGCTACACCATCCTGTTCTGGGTGCTGGCGATGCTGGTCCCCGGCGCGGCGGCGGGCATCTTTACGGCGGACGCTGACCTCATCTCCTACACCACCTGGGCCATGCGCATTTATATGGCGGGCATCTTCTCGGTGGGCTTCCAGATGGCATGCCAGCAGAGCTTTATGGCGCTGGGACAGGCCAAGGTCAGCCTGCTGCTGGCCTGCCTGCGCAAGATCATCCTGCTGATCCCCCTGATCTTTATCCTGCCTCTCCTGCTGCCGGACAAGGTCTTTGCCGTCTTTCTCGCAGAGCCGGTCAGCGATGTGATCGCCGCCGCTGTCACGACCATGACCTTCCTGCGCCGCTTCGACCACATCCTTGACAGGGGCGCGGGGGCGGTCTGAGGGGGAACGGATTTTCCCGCTTTTTGAAAAAAGCGGGGCAAAAACTTTTTACTGCGCCCATCGCAT
>JBJERT010000089.1:0-1831 GCA_051882435.1 Faecalibacterium sp. | reverse complement strand
AAAAAAGTCCCCAAAATCTTATACCGTGTGATACCCATCCGGGTTGTTCTTCTGCCAGTTCCAGCTGTCGGCGCACATCTCCTCGATGCCGTATTCCGCCGTCCAGCCCAGCTCGCGCGCGGCCTTGGAGGGGTCGGCGTAGCAGGCGGCGATGTCGCCGGGGCGGCGCGGCTCGATGACGTAAGGCAGCTCGTGGCCGCAGGCCTTCTCAAAAGCGTGCAGCACCTCCAGCACACTGTAGCCCTTGCCCGTGCCCAGATTGCAGATGAACAGGCCGCAGCCGGTCGCCAGCTTGCGGATGGCGCAGACGTGGCCGCGGGCCAGGTCCACCACATGGATGTAATCCCGCACGCCGGTGCCGTCCGGGGTGGGGTAGTCGTTGCCGAACACATGCACCTTTTCCAGCTTGCCCACCGCGACCTTGGCGATGTAGGGCATCAGGTTGTTGGGGATGCCGTTGGGGTCCTCGCCGATGAGGCCGGACTTGTGGGCGCCGATGGGATTGAAGTAGCGCAGGATGGCCACGTTCAGGCTGGGGTCGGCCTTGCACACGTCGGTCAGGATGCGCTCGGTCATGGCCTTGGTGGTGCCATAGGGATTGGTGGTGGCGCCCACGGGGAAGTCCTCGGTGATGGGCACGCTGGCGGGGTCGCCGTAGACCGTGGCCGAGGAGCTGAACACGAAGTTATGGCAGTCGTGACGGCGCATCACGTCCAGGATGACCAGCGTACAGTTCAGGTTGTTGGTGTAATACTCGATGGGCTTGGCGACGCTCTCGCCCACGGCCTTGTAGGCCGCGAACTGGATGACCGCGTCGATGTCCGGGCACTCGGTGAAGATGTGCTCCACCGCGGCGCGGTCGGTCATATCCGCCTGATAGAAACGAAACTCCTTGCCGGTGATCTGCCGCACACGCTCCAGCACCACCGGGCTGGCGTTGTAATAGTTGTCCGCCACCACGATGTCGTAGCCCGCGTTCAGAAGCTCGATGCAGGTGTGGCTGCCGATGTAGCCCGCGCCGCCGGAAACCAGAATTGCCATAGCGATTCCTCCCTTATCCTTGACCTTTTTTCTTTTCCAGACCGTTTGTCTGGTCTGTTCCTGTGATTACAGGATACCGCTTTTGTCCCCGGGAATCAAGTGTCTCCTGCTTTTTCTATCTGGATTTTTGTTGCCTTTTCTCTCAGCCTTTTTCAATTTTTTTCTTTTGAAATCAGGAAAACCCGTCTGCTTTCCGACAAAAATCCGTTTTCCATCCCCGCCGCACACCGCCGCGCGGGAAATGGAGGAACCGCACATTTTTTGCAAACGAAAAAAGAACGGCCCTCTACCGGAGGGCCGTCTGTTCTGTTTACAGCTTGCCGCACTGCTTGCCCGTGAAAAAGCGAAGCGTCGTTGTGGCGCGGAACACCTTGCCCGCCCGCAGCACCGTGGTGGGGAACTCCGGGTGTGAGGGGCTGCACGGATAATGCTGTGTTTCCAGCGCGAAGCCGCCGTATTTCTGCATGGGCTTGCCGCCCTTGCCGGGAGCAGGGCAGTCCTGCAAAAAGTTGCCGGTATACAGCTGGATGCCCGGCTGTGTGGTGTAGAGCTTCATGCTGATGCCGGTCTTGTCGCTGGTGGCCCAGGCACAGATGCTCTGGCTGGAGCCGCGGTCCCGGTCGATGACATAGCAGTGGTCATAGCCGCCGCCCGCCATGGTGGTCTGGGCAAAGCCGGTGTCGATCTCCCGGCCCAGCAGCTTGCCCGCAGTGAAGTCCATGGGGGTGCCCTCCACGGGCAGGATGCGCCCGGTGGGGCAGGTCTGCTCGTTGCCTTCCAGATAGTGGGA
>JBJERT010000088.1:0-1834 GCA_051882435.1 Faecalibacterium sp. | reverse complement strand
GTTTGCGCGCTCCCGCGCGCGGGGGCTGCGCCCTCGCCCTCTCAGGCGCTGCGCGCCAGCTCTCCCGGAGGGAGAGCCAAGAAACGCTCTACTGATACGAGGGAACATTCCGGTACGGTCTTGCCTCTCCCTTTGGGCAACGGCGACGACCGCGGCCAGAGGCCGAAACAGGGAGGAGCTGTTGGGGCCGCACTCTGATTTTTGCGAGGCCGCTCAAGGCCGATGCATAAAATCAGAAAGTGCAACCCGAGAGGTGGACGCGAGCAACGCGAGCGGACGGAGAGGGCGAAGCCTCCCTCCTTGAGGGAGGTGGCATCGCGCCAGCGATGACGGAAGGAGTATCACGCGCCCCTCACCCGACCGTGATCTTTTCCTGCGGCAGGCGGGAGTGCGTCCGTCTGCCCGAAAAGGCAGCGTAGATCAGGGTCAGGCCTCCCACGCGGCCCAGGAACATCAGGACGATGAGCACCGCCTGCGAGACTACGCCCAGTGTGGAAGTGATGCCCAGCGTCAGGCCCACAGTACCCACTGCCGAGGCCGTTTCAAACAGGCAGGTCGATATGGGCAGGCCCTCCACAGTGGAAATGACGAGCGCCCCGCTGAAGAACAGAGTGATGTACATTCCCAGGATGGTCGCAGCGTTCTTGACCGCGCTGCCGTCGATGCGGCGGCCGAAGAACTGCGCGTCCTCTCTCCGGCGGAAGGTGGCAAAGGTATTTGCCATCAGCACGGCGAGGGTGGTGGTTTTCATGCCGCCCGCGGTGGAGCCGGGCGAGCCGCCGATGAGCATCAGCAGCACCATGACCGCCTGTGATGTGCCGCTCATGGCCGCGAGGTCGGCGGTATTGAAGCCCGCCGTGCGCGGCGTGACGGCCTGGAACAGCGAATCCAGAAGTCTCTGCCCCAGCGGGCCGCCGGTGAACTCAAAACAGAAAAAATAGGCGGTCGGCAGGACGATGAGCACCGCCGTGGTCACAAGGATGACCTTGCTCTGCATCCGGTAGCGGTGCAGGTCCGTGCGATGGGTACAGATATCCTCCCAGGTCAGGAAGCCAATGCCGCCGATGATGATGAGCAGCATCACCGTGACGCACACCACGGGGTCGGAGGCATAGCCGGTCAGGGACACGAAGCGGGCCTCTGTCGTGCCCAGAAGGTCAAAGCCCGCATTGCAGAAGGCCGATATCGAATGGAACAGCGCCATCCATACGCCGCGGGAGCCGTAATCCCGGCAGAACACCGGCAGCAGCAACAGCGCGCCCGCAGCCTCGAACAGCACCGTTGCCTTGAGGATAAAGCTGGTCAGCCGCACGATGCCGCCCACCTGCGGCGCGGCAATGGCCTCCTGCATCGTGCTGCGCTGCATCAGAGAGATCTTTTTGCCCGACAGCATGGCCAGCGTGACCGCCACCGTCACGACGCCCAGACCGCCGATCTGGATGAGGATGAGGATCACTCCCTGCCCGAACAGCGACCAGTAGCTGGCCGTGTCCTGCACCACCAGACCCGTAACGCACACCGCCGATGTCGATGTGAACAGCGCCTCGTGGAACGGCGTGAAGCATCGGCTCCGGCTGGAAATGGGCAGCATGAGCAGCGCCGCCCCCATCAGGATCACCGCGGCAAAACCCAGAATGATCGTCTGGAACGAGGTCAGGCGTTTTTTCAGACGTGTAAGCTGCTTCATACCCTGTCTCCCTGGCTGGCCCTTTCTCCCGCGCGAAAGAAAGGGATATTTGCATGATTTTAACACTGCTCATTTTAAGAGCGGATTAAAATTAAGGGTGTCGTATAAAGATTGTATTAAAATCCTACGGACGGACGGCGGGGGCGC
>JBJERT010000087.1:0-8645 GCA_051882435.1 Faecalibacterium sp. | reverse complement strand
GGGGGCTGCGCCCTGTTATTCTGCCCGGCTGCTGTCCAGAGCAAGCATCAGCTCACGCAGGACCTTACAGGCGGTAGCGGTGGAGACGCCGCTGGGGTCGAGGGAAGGGGCCAGCTCATTGACGTCCGCGCCCACGATGCGCGCGGAGCAGGCCGTGCGGATGGCCTCCAGCAGCTGCACGAAGCTCACGCCGCCCGCCTCAGGTGTGCCGGTCCCCGGGAACGCGGAAGGGTCCAGACAGTCGAGGTCGATGGTCAGATACACGGGGGAGTTCTGCTTTCGCAGAGCGGCGACTGTTTCCGCGAGGCCCTCGAAAGAGAAGGGATGCAGCTCGGTGTGCGATTTCGCGAAGCGGAACTCCTCCCGTTCGCCGCTGCGGATACAGAACTGATGGATGCGTCCGTCACCCAACAGGTCGTGGCAGCGGCGCAGCACACAGGCGTGGCTGAGCTTTGCGCCCAGATAGTCGTCCCGCAGGTCGGCGTGGGCATCGAAGTGCAGGATGTGCAGATCCGGCCAGCGCCGGGCCACAGCGCGCACCGCTCCCAGCGTGACCAGATGCTCGCCCCCCAGCAGCAGGGGGAACTTGCCGTCCGAAAGGATGGTCTCGGCGCGCTGCTCGATATCGGCCAGTGCCTGTTCGGCGCTGCCGAAGCACAGCTCCAGATCGCCGCTGTCAAAGATGGCGCAGTCGGTCAGGTCTGCGTCCTGATAGGGGCTGTAGGTTTCCAGACCGAAGCTCTCATGCCGCATGGCCGCGGGGCCGAACCGTGCGCCCGGGCGGAAGCTCGTAGTGGAATCGAAGGGTGCGCCGTAGAGCACCATACGGGCGTCGGGATAGTCGGCGTCGCAGCCGATAAAGGTCTCAATGTTGGGTGAAAGCATCGTGTCATTTCTCCACTTCTTCCAGCATCTCTTCCAGGAACGCGGGCAGGCAGAACGCGCCGACGTGCAGGCGGGTGGTGTAATATCGCGTGTGCAGGTTCAGGGCCTTCCATGCCTCCGTGTCCAGGTCGTCGATGGGGTGATATTTTTTGCTCGCAAAGCCGAACAGCCAGTAGCCTGCCGCATAGGTCGGGATATGGGCCTGATACACCCGGCTGATGGGAAAGGTGCTGACGATGCGCTTGTGGCTGCGCTGCATGGCGCTGGCGTCCTCGGCATAGAAGGGGCTGCCCTGCTGGTTGACCATGATGCCGTCCTCCCGCAGGGCGTTGTAGCAGTTGCCGTAGAACTCGCGGGTAAACAGCCCCTCCGAGGGGCCGAAGGGATCGGTGGAATCCACGATGATGAGGTCATAGGCGGCCTCGCACCGGCGAATGAACCGCAGCGCGTTCTCAAAGTGGATATGGACCCGGCGGTCGTCCATGCGGCAGGCGTTGCTGGGCAGATAGGTGCGGCAGGCCTCCACGACCTGCGGGTCCATCTCCACAAGGTCGATGCGCTCCACGCGGTCGTAGCGGGTCAGCTCCCGCACCACGCCGCCGTCGCCCGCGCCGATGACAAGGATATCCTTGATGCCGCGGTGTACGGCCATGGGCACATGGGTGATCATTTCGTCATAGATGAACTCATCGCGTTCGGTCAGCATCACGTTGCCGTCCAGCGTCAGCACCCGGCCGAACTCCGGCGTTTCAAAGATATCGATGCGCTGATAGTTGCTCTGTTTGGAATAGAGATGCCGGTCCACACGGATGCTGTGCTTCACATCGGGGGTGTGAAATTCACTGAACCACATTTCCATCGTTCATGCCTCCTTTTTCATGCCAGAACATTGATCTGGCGCAGCTCGGCGTCCTCCGGGCCGGTCATGCTGCATCCCTTTTCCTTGGCGTACCGGATGTGCTCCAGGATCTCGGCGGTGATGCGCTCGCCCGGTGCCAGGATGGGGATGCCCGGCGGATAGCACATGACGAACTCGCTGCACACGCGGCCCTCGCTCTCTTCCAGCGGCAGGCTGAGCTTTTCGGCATAGAACGCCTCCTGCGGGCTGGTGACTACCTCGGGGTCGATGTATTCCTGATGCAGCAGGCCGGTGCCGTCGGTCTGGTGGTGGCGGCGGATCTCCGCCAGCGCGCTGACCAGCCGCTCCAGCTCCTGCGGGCGGTCACCCATGGAAAGGTAGGCAAGGATGTTGCCGATGTCGCCGAATTCGATCTGGATATCGTATTCGTCACGCAGCAGGTCATAGACCTCGATGCCCGCGAGGCCGATGTCCAGCGTGTGGACGCTGAGCTTGGTCAGGTCGAAATCGAACACCGAGTTGCCGTTCATCAGCTCCCGGCCAAAGGCATAGTAGCCGCCCACGGCGTTGATCTCCTGCCGGGCGTATTCGGCCATGTCCGCCACCTGATGGAATACCTCCCGGCCCCGCAGCGCCAGATTGCGGCGGCTGATATCCAGACTGGACATCAGCAGATAGCTGCCCGAGGTGGTCTGGGTCAGGTTGATGATCTGGCGCACATAGCCCGCGTGGACCCGCGGCCCGGTCAGCAGCAGGCTGGACTGGGTCAGGCTGCCGCCGCTCTTGTGCATCGAGACAGAGGCCATATCCGCGCCCGCCTCCATGGCCGAGACCGGCAGACCGTTGCCAAAGTAGAAGTGGGTGCCGTGGGCCTCGTCCACAAGGCAGAGCATCCCGGCGTCGTGGGCCATGCGCACGATGGCCCGCAGATCGCTGCAAATGCCGTAGTAGGTGGGGTTGTTCACCAGCACCGCCACGGCGTTGGGATGCTCGGCGATGGCTTTGGCCACCTGTTCCCGCCGCATGCCCAGCGAGATACCCAGTCGCTGGTCGATCTCAGGGTTGACATAGACCGGGACCGCGCCGCACAGCACCAGCGCGTTGATGACGCTGCGGTGGACGTTGCGCGGCAGGATGATCTCGTCGCCGCGTTTGCAGGCGGTCAGCACCATGCTCTGGACCGAGCTGGTGGTGCCGCCCACCATCAGGAAGGCGTGGGCTGCGCCAAAGGCGTCCGCGGCCAGCTCTTCGGCCTCCCGGATGACCGAGACAGGGTGACAGAGGTTGTCCAACGGTTTCATGCTGTTGACGTCCATCCCCACGCACTGCTGGCCCAGAAAGGCAGTCAGCTCGGGGTTGCCGCGGCCCCGCTTGTGGCCCGGCACGTCGAACGGGACGACGCGCATCCGTCGGAAGGTTTCCAGCGCCTCGTAGATGGGCGCGCGGGTCTGGTCCAGACGGGTCTGATGCTTCATCAAAGGAAAATCCCCCTTCTGCGGCCGCTCCAAAAACAAAAAAGCGCAAGCTGTGCCAACTGCACAACTTGCGCGAATCACCAGAGGAGCGCCTGTTCCACGCTCCTTCCAAAGGCGGCGATGCACGGCAAAACAGCCGGGCGCGGCCCAAATCGGAGCAGGGGAAAACACAGGGGGAGCTTGTCCAGAGAATATTCGGATGCATCAGAGTCTATATAGCAATTATACTTTTACTACTCTTATTGACCGTTTCACAAGTTTGCGCACAGGCGCATTTCGGTTATGAAGGAACCAACTTATAAAATTTGAGCTTTGAACTCAATCAATAAGGCTGCACAAAGGCCGCCGATCGGCAGTGGACCCGGCTGTCCGTATGGCCTCGACTCCCTGACGGAGTGGTCCAGAACAATTGCTTCGAAAAGACTCTTTGAGGCTATCCTTTCAAAACTGCTCGAATTTTAGCACAGGAAAGGGGACTTTGTCAAGAGCCAGCAGAAGTATACATCCGACCCGCCCCCGAAAACTGACAGAGGGCGCAGCCCCCGCGCGCGGGAGCGCGCAAACGCTGGCAGCTCGACTTCCGGCTTCCAGAAAACCTTCCCGCCCATCGCGCATGCGATGGGCGCAGTAAAAAGTTTTTCGGTTCCTTTTTTCAAAAAGGAACAAAATATCTCACCCCCGCAGCTCCGTGCCGGGGAAGTAGTGGGCCAGGATCTGCGCAAAGCTCTGGCCCTGCTCGGCCAGCGCTTTTGCGCCCCACTGGCTCAGGCCGACGCCGTGGCCGTAGCCCCGGGTGACGATGTGGAACCCGTCAGCCTGATACGAGATGGCAAAGCAGGCGCTGCGCAGCCCCAGAACGCGGCGCAGCGTCGTGCCCGCGACGCTCTGGCCGCAGACCGGCAGGCGGGCCACATAGCCGGAAGGCGTCATCTCCGGCGCGCCGAACCAGCGCTCGGGTGCGGAGACGTCGGGAGTGAGGCCCAGCCCGTCGGTCAGGAGCTGCCGGACCTGCTCCACAGAATACACCACCGTATACTCATAGTTTTCAGCGGAAGAATCGGCGCTGCTGTCCACGGCGGTCAGATAGGGAAGAGCCGCTCCCCAGACGTTCTCGCTGGCCTCGGTGCGGCCGTTGGAAATGGCAAAATAGCTCGTTCCGGCAGGGGCACCGTCATAATATAACACCTTCGTCAGCACCTCGTCCACGAGGGCGGACAGCCGCGCGTAGTTGGCCTCGTAAGCCGTGCCCCAGTAGCTGCGCAGCACCGCGTCGGTCAGGTATCCCTGACGGCGGGCGGGGTCGGCGGTGAGCCATGCACCGCTGGGGTCGGCGCAGTGGTCGCGGCAGTAGAGCACATAGCTGTGGGCGGCGATGGCCTGCGCCTTGAGCGCTTCGTCCGGCCAGGTGATGGGCATTTCGGCGGCCACAGCTCCAATGAGATACTCCCGCCGCGGCACCTCTGTGAGCTGGCCTGTCCCGCTGTCCTCTACCCGGAACACCTCGGCGTCCGCATCCGCGGGCGCGTCAGCGTTCTGCTGCGGGGCAAGCCCGCCCAGTCCGCCCGGCTCAGCCTGTCCCTCTGCATCGGAACCCACAGCCGGAACCTCCTCAGCCTTCCCCAGTGCGGCGCGGGCCAGCGCGTACCCCGCCGAGGGCAGCACACAGCCCAGAGCCAGCAGCGCGGCGCACAGGAGCAAAAATGCCTTTTTCATTCCCATCTTCCTTTCTCAAAAACAGCCATCTTGTCCCCATTGTATGCGGTCAGGCCCGGAAAAATCTGCCGGAACAGGCCGCCCAAAGGGCAGAACGATGAAAAAATACCGATTTTTTTGTGCCAGATGATGATACAGCTGCACTTGACGCTTGAATTTGCTTCATAAACGCGATATCATAAGAACAGTTCCATCAATGCGGATGGACGGGAAAGATATAAAGATTTGATGAAAGGGGCAGAAACAAATGAGATATGGGTCATCGGAATCCACCGTTGCGACGCTGGACCAGACGACGATGCGGACGCTGTGCGAGGAGTACATCGCCAATAACTACATCGACCCGGAGACCAGCGAGCGGCTGGGCGTCAAGCGCGGCCTGCGCAACCCGGACGGCACCGGCGTGCTGGCGGGCCTGACCAACGTCTGCGACGTCGTGGGCTACAAGAAGGACCAGGACGGACGGATCATCCCCATCCCGGGCAAGCTGATCTACCGCGGCGTGAACATCAACGAGATCGTGGAGGAAGCCTACCGCAACGACCGCTTCGTGTTCGAGGAAGTTATCTGGCTGCTGCTGTTCGGCAGTCTGCCCACCAAGGACCAGCTGGAGAATTTCTGTGAGATCCTGGCAGAGCACCGCGCTCTGCCCGAGGGCTTCATGGATACGATGAACGCGCCCTCGCCCAACGTGATGAACAAGATGCAGCGCTGTGTGCTGGGCCTGTACTCCTATGACGAGCATGCCGAGGATCTGTCGCTGGAGAACATCCTGAACCAGAGCATCAACCTGATCGCGGGCCTGCCTACCATGATGGTCAACGCCTATCAGATGAAGCGCCGCTACTATGACAAGCAGAGCATGTTCTTCCACCTGCCCCGGCCGGGCCAGAGCACGGCGGAGCACATCCTCAGCACCTACCGCCCGGATCAGAAATATACCCACGAGGAAGCCAAGCTGCTGGATATGTGCCTGCTGGTCCACGCGGACCACGGCGGCGGCAACAACTCCACCTTTACCACCCGTGTGCTGTCCTCCTCCGGCACCGATACCTATTCGGCCATTTCCGCAGCCATCGGCTCGCTGAAAGGCCCCAAGCACGGCGGTGCCAACCTGATGGTCAACCGCCAGCTTGCGGATATCCTGCGGCATGTGGAGCACCCGGACGATGACGACGAGGTGCGCGAGTACCTGCGCCGCATCCTGCGCAAGCAGGCAGGCGACGGCTCCGGCCTCATTTACGGCATGGGCCACGCGGTCTATACCATCAGCGACCCCCGTGAGGTCATCCTGAAACAGCGCGCCCGCCACCTGGCCTATGAAAAAGGCTACGAAGAGGAATACAACATGCTGTGCAGCATCGAGCGGCTGGCCCCCGGCATCTTCGCCGAGGAAAAGGGCAGCAGCAAGCCGGTGTGCGCCAACGTGGACCTGTTCAGCGGCCTGATCTATCACATGCTGGGCATCTCCGAGGACCTGTTCACGCCGCTGTTCGCTATCGCCCGTGTGCCGGGCTGGTGCGCCCACCGCGTGGAAGAGGTCGTGTTCGCCAATCGTATCATCCGTCCGGCGTACAAGTATCTGGGCGTGCGCCAGAAATATAAGCCTCTCGAGGAACGCTGATGAATGCTTTGCTTTTGTGGATCGCCGGGGCCGGTGCGCTGCTGATGGCGGCGCGCGGTCTGGATGTTGCTCTGTGGACCGACCTGTCCACAGGCCTGTGCACCGCCGGGTCGGTCTGGTGGCGCTATCTCGCGCTGGGGGCGGCGGTGCTGCTGAGCCTGGCACTGGGCCGCTGCGCCGCGGAGACGAAACAGGAAATGCTCTGCCGCCGACTGCCCGCGGCGGGCGCGCTGTCGCTGGCGGCCGCCGTGTGCTTTGGCGCGGCGGGCGTGCTGCGCCTGCTGGTGGGGCTTTCGGGGCCTGCCGCGCTGGCCCGCGCCGCGCTGGAGCTGGTCTGTGCGGTCTGGATGGCCGGTCTGGGCCGGAACTGGCTGCGCAAAGGACGCTGGCAGCCGCCTGCCCGCCACATGGCGTTCCCCGTGGCGGGGACCGTGGTGTTCTACTGGTGTATCCTGTCGTGGTTCATGCTGAACGGCTCCAGCTGGCATAGGGTCATCCCCACCGCAGAGGGCTGGCAGCTTCTGGCGGCGCTGCTGTTTTTGTCGGCGCTGGCCCGGGCGCTCTGTCTGCCCGGAACACAGCCGGTGTGGGCGCTGATCGCGTCGGCGCTGGCGGCGTTCTATCTGGACCTGTGCTGGGGTCTGCCGCAGGCCGCGGCACAGGCTGCCGCGGGGCAGCTCGCTCTGCCGGAGCTGGCGTTCCAGCTGGGCCTGTGCTGCACCGGAGCGCTGGGCGGTGTGTGCGCGGCGGCCTGCCTGAGCCGCACCGGCGCAAAGCATGCCCGTTGAGTCGATTTTTGGCAGGCTTGGCCGAAATGCCCAAAACGTCAGCGCAGAGGCCCCGAAAATCGTACAAAAGCAAAAAAGTGTGAAAACAGGTTGTTAAATCTTTGGCAGACACTTGAAAGTTGCCGCGTTTTGTTCTAAAATAAAGGTACCGTGAATTATCCAATTCCGAGGGTAAGAACATTTAGGAGGTATTATTAACATGGCTGTTAGAGTTGCTATCAATGGTTTTGGTCGTATCGGCCGTCTGGCATTCCGTCAGATGTTTGACGCTGAGGGCTACGAGGTCGTCGCTATCAACGACCTGACCAGCCCCAAGATGCTGGCTCACCTGCTGAAGTATGATACTGCTCAGGGCTCCTTCTGCGGCAAGATCGGCGAGGGCAAGCACACCGTCGAGGCCACCGAGGACTCCATCGTTGTTGACGGCAAGGAGATCAAGATCTACGCTGTCAAGGACGCCAAGGATTGCCCCTGGGGCGAGCTGAACGTTGACGTCGTTCTGGAGTGCACCGGCTTCTACACCAGCAAGGAGAAGAGCATGGCTCACATCGCTGCTGGCGCCAAGAAGGTCGTCATCTCCGCTCCCGCCGGCAACGACCTGAAGACCATCGTGTTCTCCGTCAACGAGAAGACCCTGACCGCTGAGGATCAGGTCATCTCCGCTGCTTCCTGCACCACCAACTGCCTGGCTCCCATGGCTGACACCCTGAACAAGGCGTTCCCCATCGTTTCCGGCATCATGACCACTGTTCATGCTTACACCGGCGACCAGATGATCCTGGACGGCCCCCAGCGCAAGGGCGACCTGCGCCGTGCCCGCGCTGGCGCGCAGAACATCGTTCCCAACAGCACCGGTGCTGCTAAGGCCATCGGCCTGGTCATCCCCGAGCTGAACGGCAAGCTGATCGGCTCTGCTCAGCGTGTGCCTGTCCCCACCGGCTCCACCACCATCCTGGTCGCAGTCGTCAAGGGCAAGGACGTCACCAAGGACGCTATCAACGCCGCTATGAAGGCTGCCGCTTCTGAGTCCTTCGGCTACAACGAGGATCAGATCGTTTCCTCTGACGTCATCGGCATGAAGTACGGCTCCCTGTTCGATGCTACCCAGACCATGGTCGCCAAGATCGACGACGACACCTATCAGGTTCAGGTCGTGTCCTGGTACGACAACGAGAACTCCTACACCTCTCAGATGGTCCGCACCATCAAGTACTTCGCTGAGAACTGCTAATCGTTCCTGCGCATAGGGTGTAACGAACCTCATAATTTCTGAAACCCACGGCAGTGCCGCAGACAAGGAT
>JBJERT010000086.1:0-1844 GCA_051882435.1 Faecalibacterium sp. | reverse complement strand
TTGTTCCTTTTTTGAAAAAAAGGAACCGAAAAAACTTTTTACTGGCAAAACGCATCCGCGTTTTGCAGAAAGGGGTGGGGACTGACGGCAGTCGGGCGGCAGAGGTTTGCGCACTCCCGTGCGCGGGGGCTGCGCCCGGCGGCAGTGAGGCGGCTCTTTATGCGGCCAGGGCCTTTTTGATATTGGCCAGCACGGTGTCGCTGTCCTTGCAGCAGACCATCACGACCTCACCGGAGGGCACGACTTCCACCTTGGCGTTCATTGCGATCTCGTACTGGTCGGCCAGATAATTCTGCATGGACTGCTGTTGGCTGAGCACAAAGGATTCCAGCGCGTCCTTGACCGCATCGGTCTGGCCCTCGGCAGGCTTGACGATGGCGATGCCATAGCTGCGGATCATCATAGCGGAGACCGAAGCGGCAAAGTCGGTGTACATTCCTTCCTCGATACCAAGAATGGGCAGGAGCATATTGGTGATCTCGTCCTTGAGCTGGTCGGCCTCGTAGTCGGCGCTATATCCATCCTGTGCGGCAAAAGTGCCGCCCTCACCGGTGGAGAAGATCATCTGGTATTCGTTGTCCTCGGCCGGGCGCGCATCATGGATGATCTGCGAATAATCCTTCGGGGCGGCGGAGTCGGCCTTGCTGGAGGAGGGGGCGCAGCCCACCAGAGTGAACAGGGTCAAGCTGGTCAGCAGAGCGGCGATCAAACGTTTCATACAACAGGTTCCTTTCATTTGCAGTGGCAGCGCCGTTCCCGAAACGGGAGCAGCGGCCAGGTTCGTTTTCTAAAAGTATGTGCCGACCGCTGCGCTGTCATACCGCGCTGCGGGGGCTTTCTGTATGGAATACGGACCAGACCGGCAGATTATTGCACAGCTCCGAAGCAGCGCGCAGCCGACCGCAAAGGATCAGAGCATCAGGGCATCCAGTTCGCCATGGTCGACAGGAGTCGAAAGGATGATCTGTGTGTTGGTACTGCCCAGCTTTTGGAACTCCAGGATCAGATGCTCCAGCCGGGTCATGCTTCCACAGCTCACTTTAATGAGAAAAGTGTACTCTCCTGTGACGTGGTAGCAGCGCAGCACCTCTTTGCTGTTTTGCAGCAGGCTGAGCAGCTCTTCCCGATGAGAAGGCGCGGCCGAAAGACTGATGAGTGCATCCACATACAACCGGTCTGCCGGTCGGTTGAGAGTGACCGTATAGCCGCGGATAATGCCGTCAGTCTCCATTTTATGGATGCGGCTGGAAACGGCAGGGCTGGTCAGCGAGACCTGCTCTGCGATCTCTTTGACGGGCATGCGGGCGTTCTGCGCGAGAAGGGACAGGATGCGGCGATCCAGATCGTCCATGGGGAAGCCTCCTTTGAAATTCTGTTGAATGGAATAAAATTTTCATAAAATAAAGTTCTTTTCTGTAAAAAAAGCACAAATCACTCAAAAACTGAAGTTCTTTTTGCATTGTTTTAATTATATAAAGTTTTGGGGCAAATGTAAAGTGAAATGTTAAAGCAAATCCAGAAATTTCTGTTTGACAAGAAAATAAAAATGGGTATAATACAAATCACAGGGCCGCAGTTCCCGAAAAGTGCGCCGGAACGGATGTCCGGGCGGCACAGAGACCCTGCCTTACAAATGAGATTCACCACTTTATATACTTTCCCACCCCTCTATACACAAAAACCCGCTGCCAGGCGGGTTTTTGTGTTTTTTGTTTATTGCAATACAATAAAATAGCACGAGAGCTTCCGACTGCGCCAAAGCCTTCCGCACGGAGGGAGTACATGGGGCCGCCCTCTCCGTCATTGCTTCGCAATGCCACCTCTCCCAAAGGGAGAGGCAAGGC
>JBJERT010000085.1:0-1844 GCA_051882435.1 Faecalibacterium sp. | reverse complement strand
CAAAGAATCGAAGAAACCATCTTCAAGCTGTTGGATGCCTGGATGCGCAAGCGTCAGCGTGACAACAGCAGATGACAACTAAATATCCACCCAGCCGGACAACATCTGTCCGGCTTTTTTCATTTCCAAGCAAAGGAGACAACACCCTGCATTGTATATCCGAAACTACACCTATTCTGCCGAGGATGTGGATTGCAAGTTCTGCACAGAAGTTGTCGGACGCAAAGGATGCCGTCAGGAGGTCTGCCCCTATTATGCGGAGCGGATTGAAGCCGGTGTCATTTCCTACGCAGAAGCAGTCCTTTCGCTGATTCCATCCACAAGCAGTATCCGAAACCGTCTGCCCGGATTGATTCACAGTTTTCCCGGCTCCCTCTGGGCAGATGAAAAGCACAAAACCAGAATGGAGGTCTTTAATAACCGTCTGGGTTACATCAAAAGCAGAAACACCCCCAGCTATTACGCAGCCCTGTACCTTCTGACCTCCAACGATGCCCTATACCGGCGGACAGCCAACTGCTTTTACCACGGCGGCATTGACTTTTCCTATGCCGTTCTTCGCGGAATTTCTCCGCACAACTACGCCCTGCTTTATGCCGCCAAGGGGCTGCGCCATGCCAGAGGCGTAACAGAATCAGAGCTTGCCGATCCTATGACAATCGATGATGAAGCGTTCCGATTGATTATGAACGCCCTGCTGATTGCCAAGTACGGCACCGCCGCATTCAATTTGAAAGGAGACATTTCCCATGAGCCGTGATTTTGGCGTTACCGACGGTCATTCCCTCTATTCCCTCCATCGCTACCGCAGCGATGTTCGTCACATGGTCATTTTCGATGATCTGGTGGAAAAAGAGCATCACCGGGTTCGGCTCTATGTTTCGGCCCCGGTTTACGAAATGATCCGTCAGGCTGAAACCAATGGGCTGCTTCGGATCGTTCACCACGAAGAAATCGTGGAGGGCTGTTCCGAGCCGGATTCCCCCCGGCGCAGAAAGCACAAGCACAAATAATCATTGATTCCAAATCTATCAGGAGGTTTATTTCCATGAACAAAATTGAAAAGCTGCACGAAAGCATCCGCGCCCTCTTTCGCACGGAGGGCGAGAAATTCTGCTACACTCCCGGTGAGATTGAACGGCTGGTATGCAGCCTGAATTATAAGCGGCTGTACAGTGTCCTGTGCGACACAGCGGAACCCGTCTATGTCTGCTGCGCCGGGGGCGGTATCTGTGATTCCCACCAGTATCACAGCACCAAGCTGTTCCCGACAAACGCAACGCTGATTTGGAGTGACGAGGGTGAGCCGCTGGGCGATGATAATATCTCCACCTCCTACTCCAATGAGCTTTGGCTGCTGGAAGATATGACCATCGCTGCCGTCTCCTGCTTCCGTGTTCTCAATTCTGCTGCCAGTTATATCACCGAGTACCGGGAATACAAAGGTGACGAATGGCCCGCCCACCTCGTTCCTGTGAACATTCTGGAGCTGTGGCAGTCTCTGATCGACAAGTACCAGGACTGCGGCGATGAAGAACTTGACGCTACGCTGAAGGCGATCATCTACGAACCTTAATACATCAGCACCGACTCATTATCAAAATTTAATAAGATTGGAGCGCAGAACGCTTAGAAAAACGCTTTGCATGGGAGGGCATGGACACAGGTTCATGCCCTCCGTGCATTTTGGAGGTAAATCAAATGGCTGTATTTCGCATTGAAAAGAACAAAAATTATACGGTGATGGCAAACTATCACCTCCGGGATATCTCCCTCTCCCTCAAAGCCAAGGGGCTGCTGTCGCTGATGCTCTCCCTGCCGGAGGGCTGGGACTACACCACCAA
>JBJERT010000084.1:0-1854 GCA_051882435.1 Faecalibacterium sp. | reverse complement strand
AGATCGGCCTGGAGCTGCAATTCAAAAGCGCCGCGGCCATCAGCATCGCCTATCTCCTGCTGGAACGGTGCGGGCTGGAACCGGAGGGCTGGTTCGACCGGAAAGATTTCCACGCGATCCACGACTTTTCCACACCGGCCGCCGTCTACGCGCTGGGGGCTGCGGTCAGCGATTCCAGCCGCGAGGTCCTGCGCCGGATCGAGCGCACCGTAAAAACGACCGTCCGCCGCCAGAATATCGAAAGGAGCCAATATGAACAACAGCCTGACCTACTCGACCGTCGGGGATTACCAGTTCCCGAACCTGACCCTCAGCCAGCCGAAGCCGAACGCCCTGGGCAAGTACGGCAGGCTGCGCCGGGCCTACCTGATGAACCAGCGCCCGATGCTGTACAACACGTTACTCCTGACGGGGAAGCTGTACCCGCACCTGCTGGAGATCGAGCAGAGCGCCCGGAGCCAGATGCAGCAGACGCTGGACAGCCTTCTGAAAGCGGACCCGGCCCCGGACAAGGAAAAGAATCAGATGGCGTGGGTGCAGCACATGAACCGCCTGAAAGCGCAGGCGGAAGAACGGGTGCTGACGGAACTGATCTACAGTTAAGTTTTCTTGATCTGCCCCATCTGCCCAGCGAGGCGGAGCAAATCCAGAACATCGACCAGGCGGAGAGCGAAAAAACGCTCTCCGCTTTTGTGTTGTCTCAGGCCGAGATCGAGCATGAACTGCGCAGCCACGGCTCCGGGTATGCGGGCGGCAAGCAGCGCATTCTTCAGCTCTATGAGAATCAGCCGGACCGGAAGCAGCGCGCCAGGGCGCTGGCCAAGGAATACGGCATCGGCGGATACAGTCACTCCTATCTGGATGGACGGAAAGGGTTTATCACCTACAACAGTTCCGGGATGGAGTTTTCTCTGCACGGTGTCCGGGAGCCGTTCAAGCTGAAATGGTCTGCGATTGAAAAGTATATCGACCTGATGATCCAGTCCGGGCGCTATCTGACGGCAGAGGAACAGGAGCAGTACAGCGCCGTTCAAGAGGCAAAGGAAACAGCAGTCGATGAAGCCGAGCTTGCGTATGCCAAGGCGCTCATCCACGACTTCTGCGTGGAGGAGTACGATGCCGAGCCGGATTTTTCCGACCTGTCCAAAATCAGTATCGTCTACACCACTGTGACGGACGATGAAACGCCGCTTCAGGTCTATGTGGATCTGAATGAATACAAGTTGGAGTGGTATCTGGACGATACGCTGGTGAAAACCTACGCCTGCGATACTCTGAGCGAACTGATTGAGAAAGAGCTGCGCGTACTGGATTTTGTGGAGCTGGTGGAAGCGGCAGATGTTCTTCTGGATGATTACCACAGCAGCAAAGAGGAACCTGCACCGGTTACGGAATTGTCCCTGGAAGAACGCTTTACCGTTTATGAGACAGAAAGCGGCTATGCAGTCTGGGACGAGCAATCCGACGGCCCTTATCAGGAGGACGGCATTCAGGAGGAGTTTGCCGGTGAATGGGAGGCCGCGGACTACTGCAAAGCGCTGATCGAACGGCATTCCGCGCAGGATACCACAAAGCGCCCGGATGCACAGGAGATTCTGCTGCCGCTTTCGCTGGATGCGGCCAACGAGTACAACGCGCTGAAAGAGCGCTACCCGGACGCACTGGTGGGCTTTGAACAGCATGGCAATTATGAGTTCTACGGCGAGGATGCCAAGACGGTATCGGAACTTCTGAACAGCAGGCTGCTGGAAAAAGAGACCCCGCTGGGCACCGTCCCGGTGGCGGGTTTCCCCACGGAATTGTGGGTCTCGTCCGCCAAAAAGCTCTGGGCGCAGGGCAACAGCGTCTATCTCG
>JBJERT010000083.1:0-1864 GCA_051882435.1 Faecalibacterium sp. | reverse complement strand
TGTGTGGGCCGTGTGAAAAGCTTTTTCGGTTCCTTTTTCTCGAAAAAGGAACAAACCCCCCGTCTTATACCTGATGCGCCTCGATCCAGTCAGCCATTTTCCGGGCAATGTCCTTGATGCTGCCTTCCTCGAAGGGCACCCGCAGCCCGGCGGTCTGGCACAGTTCGGTGTAGCTGGCCGTGCCCGCGCGGCGCACCAGGCGCAGGTAGCGCTCCCAGGCATCCTTGTGGTCGTCGAGGCTCAGCAGGAAGAACTGAAGCGCCGCCATGGTGGACAGGCAATAATCGATATAATAGAACGGGCACTCATAGATGTGGAGCTGCCGCTGCCAGCCCGCGCCGCGTCCATAGAAGGGCAGGTTATCAAAATCGATCCAGGGGCGGTACTTGTGTTCCAGCTCCAGCCAGACCTTGTTGCGCTCGTCGGGGGTGAGGTCCGGGTTCTGATACATGATGTGCTGGAACTCATCCACCGCGCAGCCATAGGCCAGGAACAGGAAGCTGTCCTCTGCATGGAGCAGGGCGTATTTGTCCACGTCTTTGCCGAACAGCAGGTGATGCCACGGCGCGGTGAGGAACTCCATAGCCATCGAGTGGATCTCGGCGCTCTCCATGCCGGGGCACTCCAGGTCAGCGGGGATGTTCTCGTCGCGCTCTGCCACATAACCCTCAAAGGCATGGCCGCACTCGTGGGTCAGCACATCCACATCGCCGGAGGTGCCGTTCCAGTTGGCAAAGATAAAGGGCGCTTTGTAGTTGGGCAGGCTGGTCATATAGCCGCCGGACATCTTGCCGGGGCGGCTCTCGACGTCGAACAGCTCATTGTCCTGCATAAAGTCGATGAACTCGGCGGTCTCCGGGCTAAGCTCGTGGTACATCGTGCGGGCAGCGGCCATGCGGGCGGCATAGCCCTCGATGGGCTTGGGGTTGCCGTCCCGGAACACCACCGGCAGGTCGGTGAAGGTGCGGTGTTCGATGCCGACGCGCCGACTGCGCAGCGCGGCCACCTTTTCCAGCTCGGGCACTACGTCCCGCGCAACCTGGTCGCGGAAGCTTCTGATATCTTCGGGGCCGTAGCCGATGCGGTTCATACGCACATAGGACAGCTCACTGTAATCTTTATAGCCCAGGATGCGGGCCTGCGCATTCAGGTTCTTTACGATCTTGGTATACAGCTCATCCAGTTCGGTGCGGTGGGCGTCGAAATAGGCGGCCTCGGCCTCGAAGGCCCGGCGGCGCACCCCGGCGTCCAGGCTTTCCTTGTAGGGGCCGAGCTGGGGGATGGTCAGCCGCTGGCCGTCCAGTTCCACCAGAGCGCCGCCATACAGCTTCTGATAGGCGCTGACGAGAGTGTTGTATTCCTTTTGCAGCTCGACGGTGCGGTCGTCCATGCCGCGGACGGCGTTCTGCATCCCGGCCACACAGGTGGAACCAAAGGCCCGGGTCAGCGCGTCAACGTGAGGGTTGGCGAGGAACGCGCGGCAGATCTCCACGCTGGCATTGGAAACGGCCGGGCCGTTTGCGTCGAAGAAATCCTGCTCGCCGCTCCAGTAAGGGTCGCGGGTGTCGCAGGTGTAGTGGATGTTGGCGAGGTTCGAGGCGGTATTGTAGTCCGCGAACGCGCAGCTCTGCTCGCGATAGAGCTGCACCAGCTCTTCGCCGGAGGCGGCTGCCGCGGCTTTCTGGGCCAGCACGTTGCAGTGAGCCAGCAGCGCGTCGATGTCGGGACGGGTATAGGTCATTTCGCTGAATTTCATGGTAAACGTTCGATTCCTTTCCGGGAAACCTTTTCCCTATGATGCACCCCCTTATCTTATCACGTTCTGCCCCAAAAGAAAAGAGAGAGGAAAAGGGGGAGACGGGGG
>JBJERT010000082.1:0-1866 GCA_051882435.1 Faecalibacterium sp. | reverse complement strand
GGCCCAGCGCGGCACGGTCGTCGTACAGCTCCATAAAGAGCCATTCCAGCTCATCACGGTGGCGGGCCAGAACGGTGGAAAACTCGGTGGCTGTGTTCATCGTTCATTTCTCCTTTCGGGTCAAATGGATCTGCACACTGGGGAAATCTCCAAAGAGCTGAGGCAGCGTCAGACCTGCATACCGCAGCATACTGCCGGAGAACCGCATCCCGGTGTGAAGCCCTTCTCCGGCCGCGCTGCCGCCGTCATGAACGTTCTGCGCGCCAAAATAGTGGAGCGCATCGATCTGATAGATCGCGTCGTCCTCCAGCCCGCGGAAACAGACATGAATGGGCAGGGCGTTGGCCTGCGGGTGGGACACGACCAGATTCAGCAATGCTTCGCTGCGGTCGAGCGATGTGAACTGCCACGCCGTAACATAGCGGTCGGACGTCGGGTCGGACAGGCGGAAGTAGTCGCCGGTGCGGATCAGCTCGCTCCACTTCTGGAACTGTTTGATCTGCCGCTTCACGGCGGCGCACTCGCTGCGGCTCAGCCGTCCAAGGTCCAGCTCATAGCCAAAGGTGCCGGACATCGCCACGACGGCGCGGGTGTCGATGGGAGTAGACCGGCCGGTCTGGTGGTTGGGGCAGGCGGAGACGTGCGCCCCCATGGTGCAGACCGGGTAGCCGAAGGAGGTCCCGTGCTGGATGGTCAGCCGCTCGATGGCGTCGGTGTCGTCGCTGCACCAGATCTGCGGGAAATAGCAGAGCATTCCCGCGTCGAACCGTCCGCCGCCGCCTGCGCAGCCCTCGAACAGCACCTCCGGGAACCCCTGTGTCAGCCGTTCGGCCAGACGGTAGACTCCCAGCATATAGCGGTGCATCACCTCACCCTGCTGCTGGGGCGGCAGCGCACGGCTGAACACATCGGACATGCTGCGGTTCATATCCCACTTGATGTACTCGATCTGGTGCTCCCGCAGCAGTCTGCTGAGAGCTTCGGTCAGATGGTCCACCACCTCCGGGCGGGAGAAGTCCAGCACAAGCTGATTGCGGCCCATGGCGGGACTGCGGCCGGGCAGAGACAGCGCCCAGTCTGGATGCGCACGGTAGAGGTCGGAATCCTCGTTGACCATCTCCGGCTCGATCCACAAACCAAATTTCATGCCCAGTCCGTGAATGCGCTCGATCAGTGGGTCCAGACCGCCGGGCAACTTTTCACAGTTGACCGTCCAGTCTCCCAGACCGCGGTTGTCGTCGCTGCGTGCGCCGAACCAACCGTCGTCCAGAACCAGCATCTCCACGCCGAGAGAAGCGGCTTTTTCGGCGATCTGAACGATCTTCTCGGTATTGAAGTCGAAATAGGTCGCTTCCCAGTTATTGATCAGCACCGGACGGCGGCGGTCCCGCCACAGACCGCGGCAGATATTTTTGCGCAGGAACCGGTGATACTGCTGTGAAAGCGCAGTCAGGCCGTCTGCCGCGCAGGAGAGTAGCACCTCCGGGGCATCGAAGCGCTCCCCGGGCTGGAGCGTCCAGCAGAAACGCTCGTCATGGATGCCGCTCACCACACGCACCGCTCCGGTCTGGGAGAGCTCCACATCCATGCGGAAGCTGCCGGAGTAGACCAGCATCACGCCATAACACAGGCCTGCCGTCTCCGTGGCAGAGCGGTCGCAGAGGATAAGGAACGGGTTGTGGTGGTGGCTGGAATGCCCTCGCGTGGAGGAAACGGTCTGGATGAAATCCCCCACCGGGACGCGCTGCATCTGGCGCTCCATTGCGTGGCGGCCATGGAAGTGCAGCAGATCCCACTCCCCGAAAGGCAGGTCCAGACAGGCGGAGGCGGCCTTTTCCAGCCGAAGCGGGGCCGGGCCTTCGTTGA
>JBJERT010000081.1:0-1871 GCA_051882435.1 Faecalibacterium sp. | reverse complement strand
TGCGATTGAAAAGTTTTTCGGTTCCTTTTTTCAAAAAGGAACAAAAACCCCCGTCTTATAACTTATAGATTTCCTCCATGAACTGGTCGAGGATGTTTTCCCCGGTCAGCTTTCGGACCGGCTCGCCGTGGACAAACAGGACTGCTTCATTCTTGCCGCCCGCAATGCCGATGTCCGCTTCGCGGGCCTCGCCGGGGCCGTTGACAACGCAGCCCATGACCGCCACCTTGATGGATTTTTTGCAGCCCTGGAGCCGTTTTTCCACCTCGTTGGCAATTTCTGTGCAGGGGTACTGGGTGCGGCCGCAGGTCGGGCAGGTGATGACCTCCGGCCCCGCCACCGGGAACCCCACGGCCCGCAGGATATTATAGCCTGCCTCCACCTCTTTTTCCGGGTCAGCGGCCAGCGACACGCGGATGGTATCGCCGATGCCCTCCAGCAGCATGCCTCCGATGCCCATGCCGGATTTGAGCAGGCCCATCTGATAGGTCCCCGCCTCGGTCACGCCCACATGCAGGGGGTAATCCGTCACGGCGGAGAGCTGGCGGTAGGCTTCCATCATGCGCGGAACATTGGAATTTTTGATAGAGATCACGATATCATCAAAATCAAACTTTTCCAGCAGACGCACATGGTACAACGCGCTCTCCACCATGGCCTCCGGGGTAGGCGCGCCGTAACGGGCGAGGATATGCTTTTCGAGGCTGCCGCCGTTCACGCCGATACGGATGGGGATGCCCCGGCTCCGGCAGGCCCGCACGACCTCCTTTACCCGGTCGTCGTCGCCGATGTTGCCGGGATTGATGCGGATCTTATCCACGCCCACTTCCGCGCAGGCCAGTGCGGCGCGGTAATCGAAGTGGATATCCGCCACGATGGGGATGCTTACCGCGTTTTTGACCGCCTCGATGCACCGGGCGTCGGCGGGGGTGGGGCAGGTCACGCGCAGGATCTGGCAGCCTGCGGCCTCGCAGCGCTTTGCCTGTGCCACGTTCCCTTCGATGTCCTCCACCGGTACGCTGAGCATGGTCTGCACCGCAATGGGCTGACTGCCTCCGATGGTCACATTTCCAATTTTGACTTCCCGTTTTTTCTGCCGCATCGTTGGTTCCTTTCCGGGCCGGAGCGCCCTGTCAGAATACCGTCCCAGTGATGAGACGGAGGATATCATTATACGTCGCAAAGAGCATCAGCACGATCAGCAGCGCAAAGGTGATGAGCGTGAGATTTCCCTGTATCTTTTCGGGCACGGCACGACCGGTCACGCCCTCGATCAGTAAAAACACCACCTTGCCGCCGTCCAGCGCCGGGAAAGGCAGCAGGTTGAAGATGCCCAGGTTGATGGAGATGAGCACCAGCAGGTCACACACATCCCGCCAGCCATAGCTGGCCGCCTGACCGATCGCCGTCACGATGCCCACCGGGCCGGACAGGTCATTGATGCTCTCCCGACCGCGCAGCAGGTCCACCAGCGAGGTGAAGATGATGCGCCCATAGTAAAGCACACTGTTTGCGGCTTCTTTCAGGACGTTCTGCGGTGTTTTTTTCAGGCCATAGACCGTGAAACCCAGGCGCATATGCGTCTCGCCTGCCTCGTCCTGCCAGGTATCGAACCGCACATCTTTCAGCTCCACGGTCCGGCCATCGCGGCGCACGGTGAAATCGGCCTGATACGAAGCGGTGCGCATCAGCTCATACAGCATATCGTTGGCCACGAAGCACCGCCGCCCATTGACGGCCAGCACCTCGTCCCCTGCCTGCAGGCCGGTCTGGCCGCAGAGCGCGCCCTGCTCCACCTCATAGATGACCCGGCTGGTGATGGCGTCCTCCTGCGAAGCGATGAGCGCCACCAGCACCACGAAGCCCAGCAC
>JBJERT010000080.1:0-1872 GCA_051882435.1 Faecalibacterium sp. | reverse complement strand
TTTCAGTCGCAAAACGCATTCGCGTTTTGCAGAGGGTTTTGTAGTAGCCGGTAGTTGGTCGGGCACCTTTTGCGCGCTCCCGCGCGCGAGGGCTGCGCCCTGTAAAACGGCAGGCGGCAGTGCAAAACAGGATGCCGCTCAAGCCTGCTCAGCGGCAAAAAGCGGCTCAGTTTTCCCCGCAAAACCCAAAATATGGGGAAAAAATCCCGCTTCCTAAGGCTTTTTAGCCCATATCTTGTGGTGAAAACGCGAAACTTTCCACCTTTTCCACAGAGTTTTCAACATTCAACCCAGGTTTTCCCCGAGCCATGTGGAAAGAATCGGTACTTCACACGATTCCACAAACCATCCACGATTCCTCAACATTCCGGTGGAAACCCAAAACCCCGCATCAAATCAGACCTTTTCCGACTTTTCCACATCTTCCCCAGCCCCTACTACGACTCCTGCAACAAGAATAATAGATACGCAACCCAACAGGACCCAAAAACACCGGACACTCCTCCGAATCCCTGAAAAAGAAATAAGCCGAAGGCTTCCCAAAAAATAACGTACCTTCCGTACCCGGGGCGCAGCCCCAGCGCACGGGAGTGCGCAAACCGATGCCGAAACCTCCCGGCTTCCGATACATCCCCCCTGCAAGCCGCGGATGCGGCTTGCCAGTAAAAAGTTTTTCGGTTCCTTTTTTCAAAAAGGAACAAAAACCCCCGTAAAAAAAATAACGCACCACCTCAAATTTCAACGATAAGGAGCGACCTCTTTTGAATATCATCTGCGACAAGACCCTGCTGAGCGCCGCCATCGACGGCGTGTCCAAAGCCGTTACGACGCGCTCGACCACGCCGGTGCTGGAAGGCATCCTGTTGAAAGCCGAGGGCTTCCAGCTCACACTGACCGGCTACGATCTGGAAATGGGCATCGTGACCACCATCGAAGCAAACGTGAAGGAAAGCGGCGAAGTCGTTCTGAACGCCAAGCTGCTCAGCGATATGATCCGCCGGATGCCCGCGGGCCAGATCACGATCCGCTCTTCCGAAAACGGCAAGACCACGATCCAGAGCGGCGTGGCCCAGTTCGAGATCCTGTCCATGTCGGCCTCCGACTTCCCCGAGCTGCCCAACACCGGCGCCGAGGAGACCCTGACCATCAAGACCGGCGTTCTGCGGGAAATGATCGATCTGACGTTATATGCCGTGAGCCAGGACGCCAAAAAGCCCGCCCACACCGGCGAGCTGTTCGAGATCGAGCCGGACAGGCTGACCATCGTTGCGCTGGACGGCTACCGTCTGGCCATCGTCCAGCGCCCCGTCACCGCTGTAAAAGATATCCGCATCATCGTTCCCAGCAAGACCATGTCCGAGCTGAACCGTCTGCTGCCCGACGACGACGAGGAGCTGGTCCATATCTGCGCGAATCGCCGCTATGTGGTGTTCATGACGGCGGGCTACACCATTCTCAGCCGCCTGATCGAAGGCGAGTTCCTCACATACCGCAACGTCATCCCCGACGGCAGCCGCACCCGCGTGACCATCAGCACCAAAGAGTTTATCGAAACCATTGAGCGCGCTTCCCTTATCATCACCGAGCGCCTCAAGAACCCCCTGCGCATCTCCTTTACAGAGGGTAAAGTGACTGTCCGCTGCCAGACGACAGTGGGCCGCGTCGTGGACGAGCTGAACGCAGAGTGCGAGGGCGAAGATGTTGAAATCGGTTTCAATAATCGCTACCTGCTGGATGCCCTGCGCAACTCCCGCACGGAGCAGGTCCGCATGGAGATCAGCGGCCCGCTCAGCCCGGTGAAGGTCCTGCCCGCCGAAGGAGACGCCTTCCTTTATCTGGTCCTGCCGGTGCGCTTCAAGAACGATTGAGTGG
>JBJERT010000079.1:0-1873 GCA_051882435.1 Faecalibacterium sp. | reverse complement strand
AAAAAAGAACGTAAAAGGAGACCCACTATGCAGTTGTTTCCAGCGATCGATCTTCGCGGCGGGCAGGTCGTGCGGCTGACGCAGGGCGATTATGACCGCATGACCGTTTATGGCGCGGACCCCTGCGCGCAGGCGCGGGCGTTCCGGGCAGCCGGGGCGCAGGCCCTGCACGTCGTCGATCTGGACGGCGCGAAGGACGGCACCCTTTCCAACTACGACACCATTTCCGCTTTGGCGAAGCAGGGCGGCCTGTACATCGAGGTGGGCGGGGGCATCCGCACCGAGGAGCGCATTGAGACCTACCTCTCGCTGGGCGTGGGCCGGTGCATCCTGGGCAGCGTGGCCGTGACCGACTTCGATTTTACCGCGCGGATGCTCCGGCGCTACGGTGAGCGCATCGCCGTGGGCGTGGACGCCCGGGACGGCTTTGTAGCCATCCACGGCTGGAAGGAGCTGAGCAGCGAGCGCGGCGTGGACTTCTGCCGCCGTCTGGCGGACGCGGGCTGTACCGCCATCATCTACACCGATATCGCCCGGGACGGTGCCATGCAGGGCACGAACCTTGCGCTGTACCGTCAGCTGACCGATGCGCTTCCGGGCATGGCCTTTACGGCCAGCGGCGGCATCACCCGGGAGGAGGAGCTGACCGAGCTGGACGCCATGGGCGTAGCGGCGGCCATTCTGGGCAAGAGCCTGTACACCGGCGCGCTGGACCTTGCGCGGTGCGTGCGGCTCGTACAGAAAAAGGAGGACCGGACATGATCACCAAACGCATCATCCCCTGCCTTGACGTGCGCGACGGGCGCGTGGTCAAGGGCACCAACTTCGAGGGCATCCGCGACGTGGCCGATCCGGTGGAGATGGCGCGGATGTACAACGCCGCGGGCGCGGACGAGCTGGTATTTTACGACATCACCGCCAGCTTCGAGGGCCGCGCCCTCTTTACCGACATCCTGACCCGCGTCGCCAGCGAGATCTTCATCCCGCTGACGGTGGGCGGCGGCATCAACACGCTGGAGGACTTCGACCGCGTACTGAAATGCGGCGCCGACAAGGTCAGCGTCAACTCCGGCGCGCTCCGGGACCCCGGCCTCATCCCCGCCGCGGCCCAGCGCTACGGCGACCAGTGCGTGGTGCTCTCGGCGGACGTGAAGCGGGTGAACGGCCAGTTCCGGGTATTCGCCAAGGGCGGCAGAGAGGACACCGGCCGCGACGCGCTGGAATGGATCGTCTGGGCCGTGGAGCACGGCGCGGGCGAGATCTGCCTGAACAGCATCGACACCGACGGCGTGCGGCAGGGCTTCGATCTGGAAATGCTGGACGCCGTGGCCGCGCGGGTCAGCGTGCCCATCATCGCCAGCGGCGGCGCGGGCAAAAAAGAAGATTTCCGGGAGCTGTTCGGTCACAAGGGCATCGACGCGGGGCTTGCGGCGGGCATTTTCCACCAAAAACTGCTCGGGATCCGGGAACTGAAAGAATATCTGAACAAAAATGGCATCGAAATGCGCCTGTGACCCCTTGCGTCCGGCGCGAGAATACGATAAACTGTAAGTATCCCCCTTTTGCGGGGGAAGGAGAAGATCATGGAGCTGAAATTTGACGCAAACGGCCTCATCCCTGCCATCGTGCAGGACCATTATACCAAAGAGGTGCTCACCCTCGCATACATGAACGCCGAGACGCTGGCCCTGACCATCGCCGAGGGGCGCACGGTCTTCTGGAGCCGGAGCCGCCAGGAGATCTGGCGCAAGGGCGAGACCAGCGGCAACGTCCAGCGGGTGGTCTCCATCACGGCGGACTGCGACGCGGACGCGCTGGTGGTGGAGGTGGTCAAGGACGGCCCCGCCTGCCACACCGGCGCGGAGAGCTGCTT
>JBJERT010000078.1:0-1876 GCA_051882435.1 Faecalibacterium sp. | reverse complement strand
AAAAAGGAACAAAAACCACTTCCCCACCCGCAAACTCTGTGAGATACTCTTTATTAGAAGGAGGCGGTCTCGAATGACGATCATACAAAACGGAACGCTGGTCACCCCGGACGGGATGCTGCGGGCGGATCTTGCCATGGAAGAGGGCAGGATCGCGCAGATCGCGCCGCATTTGGAAACGGGATGCGGCGCACAGACGATAGACGCATCGGGGTGCTGGGTGTTCCCGGGCTTCATTGACGGGCACACCCATCTGGACCTGGACAACGGCGTGATGCACACGGCGGACGACTTCGCCACCGGCACGCTGGCGGCGGTGTGCGGCGGCACGACCACCCTGTGCGACTTTGCCACGCAGGACAAGGGCGGCACCCTGATGGGGGCTCTGGACCAGTGGCATCACAAGGCGCGGGGCGTGTCCCGCTGCAACTATGCGTTCCATATGGCGATCACCGACTGGAACGAGCACACCCGGGCCGAGCTGTCCGCGCTGCGGGAGGCAGGCGTGACCTCGTTCAAAGCCTATTTCGCCTATGACGCGCTGCGGGTGCGGGACGACGAGCTGCTGGACATCCTGGAGGCGATCAAGCCCTTCCATGGCATTCTGGGCGTCCACTGTGAGAACGGCGACGTCGTGAACATGCTCCAGCGCCGTGCGCTGGCCGAGGGCCGCACCGGGCCGGAAAACCATCCCCTGACCCGCCCGCCGGAGGTGGAGGCGGAAGCCATCGACCGGCTGTGCTGGCTGGGCCGCATGGCGGGGATGCCCGTCCATGTGGTGCATCTCTCCTCCGCGCTGGGTCTGGAGGCCGTGCGCGCCGCGCGCCGCCGGGGCCAGACCGTCTATGCCGAGACCTGCCCGCAGTATCTGCTGCTGGATGACAGCCGCTACCGTCTGCCCGGCTTTGAGAGCGCCAAATATGTGATGAGCCCGCCGCTGCGCAGCCCGCAGGACGTGGCCGCGCTGCGCGCCGCTGTCGCCGCCGGGGAGATCGATACCATTTCCACGGACCATTGCAGCTTCCGCTTCGCGGACCAGAAGACCTATGGCCGGGAGGATTTCACCAAGATCCCCAACGGCGGCCCGGGGCTGGAGCACCGCCCTGCGCTGATGTTCACCAGCTTTGCGGACCAGCTCAACGCCATGCAGCTTTGCGGGCTGCTCAGCACCAACGCGGCCAGGCTGTTCGGCATGTATCCCCGCAAGGGCGCGCTGGCCGTCGGTTCGGACGCGGACGTCGTGGTCTGGGACCCGGAACAGCGCTGGACCATCACCGCCGCCGGGCAGCATCAGGCGCTGGATTATACCCCCTATGAGGGGTTCGCCGCCGTGGGCCGCGCAAAATATGTATTTGTAAACGGCATCCTCGCCGCACAGGACGGGGAGCCGACCGACGCCGTGGCGGGCCGATACGTCGCGCGCTGAGCGCACGCCCGCCGCATCCAGAAAGGAGCAACTTCCATGAATCAGGCTATCCACACCGACCGCGCCCCCGCTGCCATCGGTCCCTACTCTCAGGGCGTGCAGGCGGGCAACACCCTCTATGTCTCCGGCCAGCTGCCCATCGACCCGGCTACGGGCGCTTTCGCGGGCGAGGATATCGCCGCGCAGACCCGCCAGTCCCTGACCAACATCCAGAACATCCTGGCCGCGGCCGGGGCTTCCATGGCGGACGTGGTCAAGACCACCGTCCTGCTGAAGGATATCGGCGACTTTGCCGCTATGAACGCGGTGTACGCGGAGTTCTTCTCCGAGCCGTTCCCCGCCCGCGCCGCGTTCCAGGTGGCCGCTCTGCCCAAGGACGCCCGGGTCGAGATCGAGTGCGTGGCGGTCAAATAAAAACGGGGGGTTTTTGTTCCTTTTTGAAAAAAGGAA
>JBJERT010000077.1:0-1882 GCA_051882435.1 Faecalibacterium sp. | reverse complement strand
CCTTCCGGCAAGGGCCGCGGGCTTTTTTGCCTTCCCCTTGCAAAATACGGTACAGATGGGCTATAATAAGTCCATGACACCGGGGGAGAGGGAAAAGCCCCCGCGGATGAGAAAGGAATCGAAAGTTATGTTTGATATTTTCAATATGATCAAAAAGGACAAGGAGCCTGAGACAAAGGTCCAGCAGGTCACCCGTGAGACCATCATCGGGGATATCCTGGATATGGATGAGACGACCGCTCCTTATTTTCTGGAGATCGGCATGCACTGTCTGGGCTGCCCCGCCTCCCGCGGCGAGAGTCTGGAAGAAGCCTGTGCCGTCCATGGCGTGGACTGTGATGAGCTGATCGCCAAGCTGAACGCGCATCTGGCGGCGCGGGGCTGAGTGCTGCCCACGCTGGACGCGCGGCTCTCGGCCGCGGCGGGGCTGGTGCGCCCCGGCCAGCCGGTGGCGGATATCGGCTGTGACCATGGCAAGCTGACCGCTGTGCTGGCGGCTTCGGGCCGGTATCCAAAGGTCATCGGGGCCGATCTGCGCCCCGGTCCTCTGTCCAAGGCCCGCCAGACCCTTCAGAACGCAGAATGTGCAGACCGCGTCGAGCTTCGGCTGGGCGACGGTCTTTCTGTGTTGTCTCCGGGTGAGGTGGGCACCATCGTGCTGGCAGGCGTTTCCGCCCAGACGACCTGGGAAATTTTGCAAAAGGCCCCGTGGGTCTTTTCTGTGGATGGCCCGCGCCTTGTGCTGGTGCCCTCCACCCGCCATGCGGACCTGCGCCGCTGGCTGTGGCAGAATGGCTTTGCTCTGGCGGCGGACCTGCCCATCCGTGCAGCGGGGCGCTGGTACGCGGTGATGGCCGCCGAATATACTGGCGAGCGGCGCGAGCCGACCTTTGCGGAATGCCTGTTCGGCCGTACCGGGGAATGCCCGGACGGCCCGGGCTATGCCGCATGGCAGCGCGCCAAGCTGCCCAAGCTGCGCCGCGGTGTGCCGGACGATACGCCGCTGGCCAACGAAATGGATGGATTGATGCAGGAAGGAGAAGCGCTCTGTGGTAACCGTTCAACAGGTGTATGAACAAATGAAATGTCTTGCGCCGCCGGAGCTGGCGGAAAGCTGGGATAATGTGGGCCTGCTGGTGGACTGCGGCGGGCCGGTGCGGCGTGTGCTGGTGACGCTGGATATCACGCCGGAGGTCGTGCGGGAGGCAGAGCGGGAACATTGCGCTCTCATCGTCTCCCATCATCCGGTGATCTTTTCGCCGCTCAGGCGTATCTCTCAGGAGGACGTTCCCTTCCAGCTCGTCCGCGCGGGCGTTTCTGCCATCTGCATGCACACCAATCTGGATGCCGCAGCGGGCGGCGTCAATGAGGTGCTGGCCGCGCTGGTGGGAATGTGCTCCCCTCGCCCCTTTGCCAATGGATGCGGCAGGGTGGGGGAGATCGCTCCCACGGCTGTCCCGGAACTGGCCTGCCGCGTGCAGGAAACGCTTGCCGCTCGCTGCAATCCGCCCCAGACAGGTGGCCCGGCGGTGCAGGTCAAATTCGTGGATGCGGGCCGCCCGGTGCGGCGCCTCGCGGTCATCAGCGGAGCGGGCGGCAGCCTGTTCGAGGAAGCTCTCGCGCAGGGGGCGGACTGCCTCCTGACCGGTGAGGCGAACCATCACCATGCCTGCGACGCAAAGCGGCTGGGACTGTCCCTGATCGCCGCGGGCCACTACGCGACCGAGTTCCCTGTGACCGCCGCTGTGGCGGAACATCTCCGCACCGCCCTGCCGGAACTGGACGTGCTCGTCAGCCGCTCGGACCGCGACCCCTATACTTATTTATAATGCACCCCCAGCCGGAACGCGGCGCAGCCGCCGCGCGCGGGAGCGCGCAAACC
>JBJERT010000076.1:0-8908 GCA_051882435.1 Faecalibacterium sp. | reverse complement strand
AAAAGCTTTTTCGGTTCCTTTTTCTCGAAAAAGGAACAAAAGAAAGTCTTAAGGATTTTTTACGGAAAATCCTTAGAAATAAAAGCTATACTCCAAATGTGCCAACGCACGAACAACGAATCATCAGGAGGGAACGCCATGCTGTGGAAAAAACCACACGGTGACACAAACGAACCAAAGGAGCCGTCCGCATCCGAAGCGTCGCGGCCATTCTGGAAACGGCACTGGAAAAAGATCGCTGCCGCTGCCTGCGCGGCGGCAGTGGCGGCTGTCGTCCTGCTGCCCAGGTCCGGCTCCCAAAGCGTCAGCGCCGGGGCGCAGTACACCGAGACCACGCCCCAGACCCGGAACATCACCAACATCTTCAGCGGCACCGGGACGCTTTCCGCCGCCAACACCTACACGGTGAAATCACTGGTCAAGGGCACTGTCCTGACGGCGGATTTCAATGTGGGCGACACCATCGAAAAGGGAACGGTCCTCTATACGCTGGACAGCTCTGACGCCGCCAGCAGTGTCCAGAAAGCGGAGCTGTCCCTGCGACAGGCGCAGCAGAATTATGCCGACGCCGAAAAAGCCCAGTATATCTGCTCCTCCATCTCCGGCGTCGTGGTCACGCTGAAAGTGCGGGCGGGCGACCTTGTCAGCTCGGGGCAGGAGATCGCCACCATCCGGGACAGCGCCACGCTGCTTCTCTCGCTGGAGTTCCCGGCGGCGGACGCCGCACAGTTTACCGCCGGGCAGTCCGCGCAGGTGACGGTGGACGGAACCTTTGAGACGCTGACCGGAACGGTGCTTTCGGTGTCCGGCGCGGACACGCTGAACAGCGGCAATCTTCTGGTGCGCACGGTGATGATCGCGGTGCCGAATGCCGGAAACCTGAACGCTTCTCAGGCGGCGACGGCCAGCGTGAACGGCGTCAGCGCGCTGGGTTCCGCGCGGTTCAGCTATCAGAGAGAACAGACCGTGAAGGCCTCTTCCAGCGGCACGGTGGAAGCGCTCTGCGTTCAGGCGGGCGCGACGGTCAGCGCCGACACCGCTCTTGTGAAGCTGAGCAGCAGCGAACTGACCAAGCAGCTCCGCACGGCTGCCGACAACCTGACCAGCGCGGAGCTTTCCATGGCTGATACGGAGAAGCAGATGAAGAATTATACCATCACTTCCCCCATCAGCGGCACGGTCATCTCCAAATCGGTCAAGGCGGGCGACACCGTGAACAGCGGCTCCACCAGCGACACCATGTGCATCATCAACGACCTGAGCTATCTGGAAATGACCCTCAATGTGGATGAGCTGGAGATCCTCTCCATCAAGGAAGGCCAGAAAGCCGTCATCACGGCCGATGCCATCGACGGCCAGACCTTTGCGGGCGTCGTTACCAGCGTGTCCACGGCAGGCACCACCACCGGCGGCACGACGACGTACCCGGTCACGATCCGCATCGACGAGACCGGCGACCTGCTGCCCGGCATGAACGCCACAGCGGAGATCACCATTGCCAATGCCGAAAACGTCCTTTCCATCCCGAACGGCGCGGTGGTGCGCGGCGGATATGTCCTTGTGACACAGACTTCCCCCAGCGCAGCCCATGCCGACGCGAAAATGACCGCCCCGGAGGGCTATGTGTATGTCAAGGTGGAGACCGGTATCAGCGACAACGATTTCATCGAGATCAAAAGCGGCCTGACCGCGGAGGATACCATCGCCTACGATCCCTCTCTGGTCGTGGATAACAGTCAGGAGATGGACTTTGACAGGATGGGCGGAAGAACCGGCGGCGGGCCGGGAGGTGGCTTCTGATGAGCGCACTCATTGAGTTCGATTCCGTCTGCAAATATTACCAGATGGGCGATACCACGGTGAAGGCCGCCGACCACATCTCCATGCAGATCAACAAGGGCGAGTTCGTGGCCGTCGTGGGGCAGTCCGGCTCGGGGAAATCCACCTGCATGAACATCATCGGCTGTCTGGATGTGCCCACGGAAGGGCACTATCGCCTGAACGGTCAGGATGTCGGTAAAATGAGCCGGGACCAGCTGGCCGAGGTGCGCAACAGGATGCTGGGCTTCATCTTCCAGCAGTACAATCTTCTGCCCCGTCTGAACCTGTTGGAAAACGTGTCCGTACCGCTGGTCTACCGGGGCCTCTCCCGTGCGGAACGCGCCCGCCGGGCCAGGACCGCTCTGGAACGGGTGGGGCTGGGCGACAAGCTGAAAAACAAGCCCAACCAGCTTTCCGGCGGCCAGCAGCAGCGCGTTTCCATCGCCCGGGCGCTGGCCGGGGAGCCTGCGGTCATTCTGGCGGACGAACCCACCGGCGCGCTGGATTCCCACACCAGCCGCGAGGTGCTGGGGATGCTTCAGGAGCTGCACCGGCAGGGCAATACCGTGGTGCTCATCACCCATGACAATTCCATCGCGGTGCAGGCGCAGCGCATCATCCGGCTGGAGGACGGCCGGGTCGTTTACGACGGCGACGCCCGTGCGCCGGGGGCCATGGTCCAGCCCAATCTGGCGGCGCGGGCAGGGAAGGAGGAACGCTCATGATCTACGAAACGTTCCGGGAAGCCTTCCAGAATATCTGGAGCAACAAATTCCGCACCTTTCTCACGATGCTGGGCATCATCATCGGCGTGATGACGGTCATCATCATCGTGGGCCTGGGCAACGGCATGACCCAGAGCATGAAGGACAGCTTCTCCTCTCTGGGCACTAATATGCTGACGGTCAATATCATGGGCTACGGTGCCCGCTCGGTCCCCGTGGAAGAGGTCTACACGCTCGTGGAGGAAAATCCACAGTTGTTCGACGCCATCTCGCCCACGGTCAGCATGAGCGGAAACGTGAAGGTGGGCACCACCAAGTACAGCCAGACCTCGGCCAGTGGCGTCAGTGAAGAGTATCTTTCCCTGTCCGGCTATTCGGTGGCGCAGGGCCGCGGACTGAACTACATCGACATGAAAGAGAATAAGAAGGTCTGCGTCATCGGGGCGTACCTGAACCGCGCCGCCTATGGCGGCAACGCGGTGGGGCAGACCATCCGGGTGGGAGCCAATCAGTTCACCATCGTGGGCGTGCTGGACGCCAGGATCACGAAACTTTCCGATCAGGAGGGCAGCAGCGATGACTGCGTGCTGGTCCCCTATACCACAGCGCTGCGGCTGAACCAGAGCAGCACCGCCAACAGCTATGCCATCACCCTTGTGGACGAAAGCAAAGCCTCCGAAGGCAAGACCGTGATCGAGGAACGCCTGAAGGAGCTGCTCCACTCGGACAGCGGCTATTTCGTATCCAGCATGAGCCAGATGCTGGATACCATGACCTCCCTGGTCGATATGATGGTCACGGTCCTGACCGCGATCGCGGCGCTGTCGCTGCTGGTGGGCGGCATCGGCATCATGAACATCATGACGGTTTCGGTCACCGAGCGCACCCGGGAGATCGGCATCCGCAAGGCGCTGGGCGCAAAAGAACGGACCATCCTGAGTCTGTTCGTCACCGAGGCGGCCGCCACCTCCGCGATGGGCGGCAGTGTGGGCATCCTGCTGGGCTATGGCCTGTCCGCAGCCGCCAACTGGCTCCTGCCGCTCCTGATCGGCGATATGGGCCTGACGGTCAGCCCCTCGCTTTCCTCTGTGGCGATCGCATTCGGCATCTCGGCGGGGATCGGTGTGCTGTTCGGCTACCTGCCCGCAAGACGTGCCGCACGGCTCAATCCCATCGAAGCATTGAGGTATGATTGATATGAAGAAACGAATCCTTTCTCTGCTGCTGTCGTTCTGCATCCTGATCTCGGCTCTGGCGGTGCCCGCCTTTGCTGGCGGACAGAACGCCGCCGTCCAGACCGCGGTGGCGCTGGGCGGCCTGAGCGCAGACCAGACCGCCGAACTCTCCGCGCCGCTGACCCGCGGCCAGCTCGCGCAGCTCCTGACCAGTTTTTCCTCCTATCGGGAGAGCGCCGCGGCGCAAAGCTCTGCCGGGCGTCTGTTCTCGGATGTGGACAGCAGTTCCTCTTTTGCGGCCGCCATCCGCGTCGCGGTACAGCAAGGCTGGATGAGCGGTTATTCGGACGGCAGCTTCCGCCCGGGCAATCCCGTCACGCTGGAAGAAGCCTGCACCGCCGTGCTCAAGCTGCTGGGATACGATGTGACCGCCCTTGCCGGCTCCTTCCCGACCGCCCAGCTCAACAAAGCCGGTGAGCTGGGCCTGCGGTCGGGCATCAGCCGCAGCCAGGGCGAGGCGCTGACGCTGGCGGACGGCGCCGTCCTGCTCTATAATGCGCTGACGGCCCAGAACTCGCAGAATACCGTTTACGGCCAGACCATCGGACTGACGATCACGAGCGGGCAGGTGGATGTCTCTTCGGCCCTGCTCTCCAGTCAGAAAGGCCCCTTTGTGGCGGACGAAACGACGACGCTGCCGTTTTCCCCCGCGACGGTCTATCGCAATGACACCGTATCGGCTTCGGCAGTGTTGAACAAGTATGATGTGTACTATTACAGCGAGAACCTGAGCACGGTGTGGATCTATTCCCGCCGCGCGGCGGGCCGTATCACCGCCGTATCGCCTTCGGCCAGCGCGCCCGCCAAGGTGACTGTGGCCGGTACGGAATACACCATCTCCGACCCTTCGGCGGCGGCGCAGATCTCCGCCCTGAACGGCGGCGGCGTGGGGCAGGTCGTCACGCTTCTGCTCGGCAGGAACAACGAGGTGGTCCGGGTCCTGACCGGCGCGCAGGCGGATGAGGTGTTTTATGGCGTTGTCCAGACCGCCACGCGCAGCCTGGACACGACCAACAACGCGGACGTAAAGCAGACCGTCACCGTGGCCTGTACCGACGGTGTGACCCGCAGCGTCAACGTGGACAAAAGCCTGAACTACCCGGCGGGATGGCTGGTGGAGATCACGGTGGATGAGAACGGCGAGAGCATCCGCTCGCTGGATTCCAGAAGCATCAGCGGCACGGTATCCGACGACGGTACGGCGCTGGGAGAGCTTGCGTTCGCAAATGGAGCAGAGATTCTGGATACGACTGCGGAGGGTTTGGCTGGGACAGTACGTCCCAGCCGCCTAGCGGGGACGGTACTTTCCGGGGATGATGTAAAATATTACACGACCGACGCGGAGGGGAAGATCGACCGGCTGATCCTGAACAACGTGACCGGCGACCTGATGACCTATGCCGTTCTGGACGACGTGAAGAATCTTGTCAACGCTGTGGCCGGAACGGGCACCACGGGCACCGGCACCGGAACGGCGGGCACAGGCACCAGCAGCACCACGAACATCTCCTCCACCGGCAGCAGCACTTCGTCCGGTACGGGCAGTTCTGCCGCCACAGTCATCAGCGATGTGGCCTCGATCGTCCTGCCTTCCACCAGCGATATTTTATATGGGATCATCGATGGCAGCATCGGCAGTGCCCTCTGGGAGAGCCTGTCCAGCAGCACCGGAAGTCTGGCGGGCTACGCGCTCAAACAGGTGGCGAGTGCGGCCGGGGGGACTTTGGGCAATGTGCTCAGCTATCTGGCCAGCGGCGCCAACTATGTCTGTTATGTGGACGGCAAGCAGACGACCCTTCAGACCTCCGTAAAGTATCCGGTACTCGCGGGGGGGATCGCCGTCAGCAAATCAGCGTCCGGGAAAGTAACCAACATGGTCCAGCTCATGCCCGTCTCCATCGACCGTCTGGGCGCGGCTTCTGCCATGAGCGGCTCGGAACGCTACGAGACAGCGGACGACCTGCAGGTCTATCTGTGGTACAAAGGGCAATATTATGCAACGACGCTTGCCGATATCAATGCAGAGGATTACAGCCTCATTGGCTGGTATGATAATTTCGGCTGTTCCGCGGGCGGAAAGCTCCGTGTGCTGGTGGCGGTAAAAAAGAACTGAGACGATAACGATTCCCAAATCAACGCGAAGAAGGCCCCCTCTCAGAGGGGGCCTCCTTTGCGCTGATTTTCATTGTTTGCGGTCTGTTTCCAGCTCCGGGTAAAGCAGCCGGGCCAGATAGTCATAGCTCTCAGCCCAGCGGGCGTTGGGCTTGTAATGGAACAGCTCCTTTGGCAGGAAGCGGTACCGGCCGTTCTGCACGGCGGAAAGCCCCGACCACGCGGGATTGGATTCCAGATGCTCCGCCAGATAGGCCGCAGCCTTGGACTCATCGGCACCCATGGTCACGACAAGGATATCGTCGGGATCGGCGGCGATGATCGCCTCAAGGCTCAGATCGTCCAGCAGGCTCTGGTATTGCTCCACAAGATTGTCGGCTCCCAGCTCGGCGAGCATCTCACCGGCAAAAATATCCCGCCCTTTGGCCTTGACTCCGGTAGAATACGCGCGCAGCAGCAGGACCGTGGGCCGCGGGCCGTCAAGAGCTGCGACGGCCTCCCGGATCTGCAAAATGCGCTCCTGCTGGGCCGTACCGTACTGTTCATAAAGGTCGTCCCGCCCGGTCAGGTCGCAGAACTGACGCAGCATCGCCAGATAGTCGTCAAAGCTGTCCACGCGGTAATAGGCGTGGGGCACCCCGGCTTCGGTCAGCGCGTCGTCCAGCGCGAGCTGGCCCTCGGTATCCGCCGACAAAATGACGAAATCAGGGCTTTGCGCCAGCACCTGCTCCAGACTGGGTGCCTTGACGCTGCCCATCAGGGCCACGCCGTCTCCCAGCGCAAGGCCGCGCTCTTCCACGGCGTCATCCGTCACACCCACGAGCGTGCCGCCAGCCAGCACCCAGGTCTCGGCAAAGGAACCGTAGAGCGAGACGACCCGTTCCCAGCGGGTCAGCGTGACGCTGCGGCCCAGCGCATCCGTAAAGGAGACGTCTTCCGGTCCGGCTGTGCTGGTGACAGCGGAGGAAAGCTCTGCGGGGGCAGAGGAAGCGCCGCGCCCGGCGCAGCCGCTCAGGAGCGGCAGAGTCAGAGCGAAAACAAGAACAAAAGCGAACAAACGATGCATAGCGGAAGTCCTTTCCATTGCGTTTTCAATGTTTTTTCGGTATACTCTGGGGGTGAAAGGAGGGCGTTCGGCAATGAATCCCTCAAAACGAACCATTTTCTGTGCCGCCGCGCTGCTGGCGGTGCTGGCCGGGGCGGTGCTGCTCAGCCTGCGGTGCGGCAGTCAGGACCTGTCATTGGGACAGCTGTGGGCCGCGCTGGAATCGGCCGACCCGACCGATCCGGTCTATCGCATCCTGCGTTATGTGCGCCTGCCCCGCACCGTTTCGGCGCTGCTGGCCGGGGCCGCGCTGGGCACGGCGGGTGTGCTCATCCAGTCGGTGCTCAACAATGCCATGGCCAGCCCGAACGTCATCGGTGTCAACGCCGGGGCAGGATTTGCCTCCATGCTGGCGGCGGCGCTGCTGCCGGGCGCGATGACCCTGCTGCCTGCGGCGTCTTTTGTGGGGGCGCTGGGGACGGCGCTGTTTATCTGGCTGCTGGCGGCGCAGGCGGGGCTGTCCCGCACGACCCTTATTCTGGCGGGCGTGACGGTCAGCAGCATCCTGACCGCAGGGATGAACACCCTGAAGCTGCTGTTCCCGGACGCCGCAGTGGGCAGCACGGCCTATCTGCTGGGCAGCCTGTCCGGTGTGACGCTGACGGACATCACCCGTGCCGCGCCGGGGCTGGCCGCGGGTTTTGCGCTGGCGGCGCTGCTGGCGGCGGACCTTAATATCCTGCAACTGGGGGAGGAGATCGCCGCCGGGCTGGGCTTGGCCGTGGGGCGGGTGCGGTTTCTGGCGCTGCTGGCGGCGGCGCTGCTGGCCGGGTCTGCCGTGAGCTTCTGCGGGCTGCTGGGATTTGTGGGGCTGCTGGCTCCGCATATCGCGCGGCGCCTTGTGGGAGATGACGCGCGGCGTCTGCTGCCAGCCACCGCTCTGCTCAGCGCCGACCTCGTGCTGCTGTGCGATGTGCTGGCGCGGGTGCTCTTTGCGCCTTTTGAGCTTCCTGTGGGTATCCTGCTCTCGCTGCTGGGCGGGCCGTTCCTGCTGTATCTGCTGCTGCGCCGCAAAAGGAGCCGCCTGTATGATTGAGTTTGAACATGTTTGCGCCGGGTATTCCGGGCACCCTGTTGTGCGGGACCTTTCATTCACGGTGCCGAAAGGCAGCGTGACAGCCCTCATCGGCCCGAACGGGTGCGGAAAGACCACGCTGCTCCGCGCCGCCGCCGGGCAGCTTCCGCTGCAAGGGGGCCGGGTGCTCCTGGGCGGGCAGGACGCTGCGCGGCTGGGCCGCAAGGCGTTTGCGCGCACGGCGGCCTATCTGCCCCAGACCCGCAGCACGCCCGCCATCACGGTGGAGACGCTGGTCAGTCACGGGAGGTTCCCGTATCTGGGATTGTCCCGCCGGATGCGCCCGGAGGACCGGGCCATCGTGCAGCGGGCCATGCGGCAGACCGGGGTGGAATCCTGGGCGGGGCGGGAGCTGCGCACCCTTTCGGGCGGAGAACGACAAAGGGTGTATATCGCTATGGCGCTGGCGCAGGACACCGACATCATCCTGCTGGACGAGCCGACTACCTATCTGGACCTGGGCCGACAGTTCGAGCTGTTGGAGCTGATACGGACCCTGAACGCCGGGGGCAGGACGATCCTGATGGTCCTGCACGACCTCGCTCTGGCGCTGCGGTACAGCGACCGCGTCGCGCTGATGGAGCAGGGAAGGCTGGTGTCCTTCGGCACACCGGAGGACCTTCTGGACAGCCGTGCGCTGGACCGGGTGTTCGGCATCCAGAGCCACCGCACGCCCTATGGATGCTGCTTCACGCCCGGGGAGAACTGAGGGACGGGGGTTTTGTTCCTTTTTGAAAAAAGGAACCGAAAAACTTTTCACACGGCCCACACATGTGTGTGGGCCAGATATTTGATGGGGGAGATTGGCGGGCACCTTTTGCGCGCTCCCGCGCGC
>JBJERT010000075.1:0-1888 GCA_051882435.1 Faecalibacterium sp. | reverse complement strand
AACTTATTTTCTCAGGAGCTGCCGGACGCTGTTCCGGTTTCCGGCAGCTCCTGTTCTTTACATATCCGACCTACCCTTTCACACCCAGGAGGATTCAGGATGAACAAAAATACCCGGATACAGCTTCAGCAGGAAGTATATGAGGAGATGAACCTGACCCCGGAAATGATCCGGTCCATCCGCACTCTCTGCACTGTCTGCCTGCAAGAATTTGTGGAATCCAACGCATACCGCATTGCCCTTGTGCCGAACGTTGAGAAGTGCCTGGACGAATGCAGCTTCTGCCAGACCCGGCGCGGGTTTGATTATGTCGTGATACCCCGCTAACTTCCCTTATATACCAAAGAAAATCCGCTGCAGGAAGGAGCAGCGGATTCCTACATATTCAAAAAGGAGGCTCAGTTTTGCAAAAAGATTGGAAACCCCAGCGAGGCGATATCTATTTTACCCGCTTTGATCGGCAGACCGGTTCCGAGCAGAGCGGAAGCCGCCCGGCCATCGTAATACAGAACGATGTCGGCAACCGGTTCTCGCCCACTCTTATCGTTGCGACTCTGACCAGCAAGACAGACAAGAAGGCCACGCTTCCCACACACTGCCTGCTGGAAAACAAAATTCTGGCTGCACCGTCCATTGTACAGGCCGAGCAGATTTTCACGGTGGACAAGAGCCGCATTCTTCATTATATGGGGCGCGTCTCACCGTACGAAATGCGGCAGGTCGATGCCGCGCTGAAAACCAGCCTGGCGCTGAACCCGATGGGCAGTATCCAGAAACCTGCTCCCATCATCCGTTCCACAGCCGCCTATGCGCCGCCACAGGCGATGGAGGGAAAAGTCCCGGTCTATCCCTACACACCTCTCAAATCTTCTTTTGAGGGCACGGGAACGGTCGAGGAAGTGACCTTGTACATGGAACTGCAAGCCGCTGTTCACGCGATGATCCAGCGGCTGGAATACAGCTTTACCTTCAATCCCAGCCTTCTGACCAGTCCCAAGAGAAAACAGAAGGTCGTTGAAATTCTGGAAGCAGCCGAACAGTACCTTTGGAGAATCAAGGAGGAGATTCGATGAAAAAGAACAGGATGAAGAACAAACTTCCCGACGAGATCATGGTCAACCCACCGTACCAGCTTATGGTCATCCACAGCAGCAAACTGGTATACCCGCGTGAGATTTACCAGCGTGGTATCCAGCGTAAGCGTGTGGAACTGATCGCGGCCAACTTCAACGAGTATGTTGCCAACGAGCCAAAGGTCAGTTTTCGGGATGGGAGATTTATCCTGATCGACGGGCAGCACACCACCGAAGGCCGCATTCTGCGCAACAACGGCGAGGACCTGCCTGTTCTCTGCAAGGTATACACCGGGCTGACCGTTGAGCAGGAAGCTCTGCTGTTCGCAGAGCAGACCGGCTTCTCCGCACCGCTGACAGCAGGCATCCGACTCCGTGCCAAGGTCATGGGCGGCGATGAGATCGCCAGAGCTTTTCTTGCCGCCACCCTCCGCGCGGGGTTGGTCATCGACTACTCCCAGCAGCATGGCCCTTACCGCATCGGCTGCGTGGGCACGGCCTTCCGTCTTTACAAGCGTATGGGCGAAAAAATATACTGCGAATCCTTGAAGCTCCTTGTAGACGCATGGGAGGACAAACCCGATTCTCTCCGTGCTGAGGTCCTCCGGGGCATGATGCACTTTGTGGAACTGTACTATGGGGAGTTCAATGGGGAGCGCCTGATCCGCGCCCTGCGCAGCATCCACCCCATGGAGATCTACCGCATCGGGCGGGACAATCCTGCTAAATTGTCTGGCTGGAAAAAATATGTTTTCCCCATCTATACCGCCTATAACGGCAAGAGCCGCAAAGACGCTCTGCCGATGAAGTTCTGA
>JBJERT010000074.1:0-1892 GCA_051882435.1 Faecalibacterium sp. | reverse complement strand
GCCGGGCAGCTGACCCTTGATGCGTGGCAGGCAGGCCGCAGGCCCAGCGGGGGAGCGAGGCCCCGTGTGGACCGGGAGCCCCCCAGCGGCAACGACTTCCTCAAGAACGCTGGGCGGCGCAGGCCGCTGAAAAAAGCAGAAGCGGAAAAGAGGGACCCGCCGTGTACTATAACGCCGAGCACTACCGAGACCCCACCGCAGGAGAAGCCCTCAGGCGAATCGCAAGGAGACACAACATGAACGGTACGGGAAAACAATTTGAGGAAGATTTTGCCGCCAGCATTCCGCCGGGTACGCACTGCTACCGCCTGCGGGACAGCGCCAGCAGCTTCTCGCAGGACAGCAAACAGACCAGATTTACATGGGACAACATTGCCGACTTTGAGGTCTACCGCTATCCGAACCATTTTTACTTTGAACTCAAGCACACTGAGCAGCCCAGCATCCCGCTGGACAAGATCATGGGACGGTATCTGCCAGAAAAGGGCCAATACAAGCGCCAGAAGCAGCTGGACCAGATGCTTGCAGCGGATGCCATCCGGGGGCAGTTCGCCCGTTATGTAATCTGCTACGCCCGCACTGGCCATACATATGCCCTTCCACCCGGCGCGTTGTTGAGCTTCTTGCAGCAGGGCGGGCGAAAGTCCATCCCCGAGAGCTTCTGCCAGCAGGAGGGACTGGAGATGGCCCGCCGGAAGCTGCGGGTGCATTACTGTTATGAAATTTCCGGGCTGTTGGATGCACTGGGACAATCCAAAGTAGAAAGAAATTTATGATGACTTTTGAGAAACTTGAAAAACGTATCAAATATGATAGGGGGATAAAAATGCTTGGCATTATCGCAAAAGTTTTAGCGAGCGTTGCTATCGCATGTATAGGGACTATTGTCACCGGATACGCAATCTATACCGTGTGGTTCATCTAAGTAATTAGAGAAGCGGAAGCAGCACTACGGTAAGGATGGCTAACCAAGGGAATCAAAAACAGGGAGGAATATTCTATGAACGATAAAATCAAAAGTGCCGTCAGCATCGGTGGTCTTCTGCGCCTGAGATGCCCATGCTGCGGGTCCGAGTTTGGTACATATCTTCACGCGCCGCAGGCAAGCGTGGCCTGCCGCTGCGGGGCGACGATTCTGCTCGAGCATATGGCTCCGTATTCCTTCACATGCCCCTGCTGTGAGAAGTCATTCCGGGGGAGGACCAATATCCCGGAGGTTGAGATCACGGTAGCCTGCCGCTGCGGAAATCCTGTCACGATGCACTGGGATGCCCGCAGCCGTAGCTATCGGGAATAATGAGGAAGAAAGGATAGGAGAAGATGACCCTACAGGAACTGTCTCGATATTATAAGCTGCGTCTGCAGCTGGACGAGGACAAAGAAGTCCTGCGGTCCCTGCGGGAAAAGGCCTCGGGGTCGTCCTCTCCCAGCCTTTCAGGCATGCCGCACACCCCCGGCGTCAGCGATAAGGTCGGAAATTTTGCGGCGGAGATCGCAGACATGGAGGCGGAGATCTGCCGCAAGGAGATGCAGGCAGAGGAAGAAAAACACCGCCTCCTGGATAAGATCAATACCATCAGCGACAGCCGGACCCGCACAATTTTCAGACTACGCTTTGTCCGATGTCTCTCCTGGAAAGAAGTAGCCGGGATGATGGGAAGATACTACTCCGCAAATCGGGTGAAGCATCTGTGTTATCGGTATCTCGATGAACAAGACGGCCCTTAAAAATGAGCTGGCTCACGTTGGCGCGTCGTGGCTCGCGTTGGCGCGTCGTGGCGCGTGCTGGCGCGTCGTGGCTCACGTTGGCGCATCATGGCGCTTGCTGGCTTGCATGAAATCTGATATAGTTAGAATCGCAAAATCCAAATCAAGCCACGGCGGCGCTCTGA
>JBJERT010000073.1:0-1895 GCA_051882435.1 Faecalibacterium sp. | reverse complement strand
CCCATCAGTCCCGCGATATCCGGGCGGATGACCTCGACGCCCATTTCTTTTTCAAAGGCGCGGAGCACCGCTTCATTATAGAAGGTGCCGCCCTGCACGACGATGCGGCGGCCCAGCTCCTCGGGGCCGGAGGCGCGGATGACCTTATACAGCGCATTCTTGACCACGCTGATGGACAGGCCCGCCGAGATATTCTCGATGGACGCGCCATCTTTCTGGGCCTGCTTGACCGAGCTGTTCATGAACACGGTGCAGCGGCTGCCCAGGTCCACCGGGCGGTCTGCGAACAGGCCCAGCGCGGCGAACTCCTTGACGTCGTAGCCCAGCGCCTGCGCGAAGGTCTGCAAAAAGCTGCCGCAGCCGGAGGAACATGCCTCATTCAGGAAAATATTGCTGATGGCGCCATCTTCGATCTTGAAGCACTTCATATCTTGGCCGCCGATATCAATGATGAAATCCACGTCCGGCATAAAATACTTGGCGGCAGTGAAATGCGCGACCGTTTCCACCAGACCGTAGTCACAGCGGAAAGCGTTTTTGACCAGTTCCTCGCCATAGCCGGTGGTGGTCACGCTGGCCACCTGCAGGCCGGGGTGTTCGCGGTAAATTTTAAGGAGCTGCTCCCGGATAAGGGGCAGCGGATTGCCCAGGTTGGGCTGATAGTTGGTATAAAGGATGTTGCTCTGGCTGTCCACTACCACCAGTTTGACGGTCGTGGAACCGGAGTCGATACCGATATGTACCGGGCCGCACTGCGCGCCAAAGGGCACACGGGGCACGCTGTGGGACATATGACGGGTATGGAAAGCCTCATACTCTTCCTTGCTGGCAAAAAGAGGCGGCTCGCTGGCGTAGGTCGCGGAAGCGGCGTACTGGTCCAGCGCGTCGGCCACCGCCGAGAGGTCGAAGGACTGGTCCGCATAGAGCGCCGCGCCCAGCGCAACGTAGAGCAGGCTGTTTTCCGGGCAGGTACCGGTGACGCCCAGTGCCTCGTCGAAGCTCTTGCGCAGCACCGAGCTGAAAGTCAGCGGCCCGCCCAGATAAAGGATATTGCCCCGGATCGGGCGGCCCTGCGCCAGACCCGCAATGGTCTGGCTGACCACAGCTTTATAAATGCTGGCAGCGATATCCTCGGCCCGCGCGCCCTGATTGATGAGCGGCTGGACGTCGCTTTTGGCGAACACACCGCAGCGGGAGGCGATGGTATAAGTGCGCTGTGCCTGCGCGGCGGCCTTGTCCATCTCGTCGGCGCTCATCTTGAGCAGCGTGGCCATCTGGTCGATGAACGCGCCCGTGCCGCCCGCGCAACTGCCGTTCATGCGGACCTCGGTGCCGTTCGTAAGGAACAGGATCTTTGCGTCCTCGCCGCCCAGCTCGATGACACAGTCAGTGGCAGGAACAAAGCGTTTGACCGCCACACGGGTGGAGAACACCTCCTGCACGAAAGGCACGCCGCAGCTTTCCGCCAAGCCCATGCCCGCCGAGCCGGAAATGCTCAGCAGCGCTTTCTGGCCGTGGAGATGCCTGGCGTCGATGCGGCGCAGAAGCTCCTGTGCTTTTTCCAAAATGTGACTATAATGCCGTTCATAGGTCGAATCGATCAGGTGATCATACTCGTCCAGCACCGCACATTTGATGGTGGTGCTGCCGATATCAAGGCCAACTCTCACGTTTACACTCTCCTCCGTGGGGATCGCTCTGCAAAAGCGCGGATATCCGGGACCGCGCTCAAAAATCGTTCGTTAGCGAAGTATTGCCCCGTCCACATTCGGGTCTATTATAATCCAAATCGCGGCGGGAATCAATGAGTGCTTTCCATTTTACACGCGAAAAATGGGATTTTTCGTTCCAAAAGATAAACGTTTTGTTAATTTTTGCAAGGTTTTTATCATTTT
>JBJERT010000072.1:0-1895 GCA_051882435.1 Faecalibacterium sp. | reverse complement strand
TGTACTGCCTGACCAGCGCCGCGCGCCGCTGCGGGTCCTTCCAGATCCAGTTGGCGAAAGCGTCCTTGATGGCCTGCTGTTTCTGCTGTGCCAGCATGGTGTCGCGCTTGTTCAGGACACGCCGGGGTTTGCCGTCGTCGCCCTCTACGGTGTCGTAAATGCGGATATCTTTCAGGTTGAGTGTTTCTTCCAAAATTTTGTAGGCATTGGCACGTTCGGTGCCGTAGGTCTCGCAGGAAGCAATGTCGCCCTTTCCCATGGCCGTTTTTCCCTCGATGCGCCATTCTGCAGTGAGCTGAGAAAACTTCACATTGATGGAGCGCCGCATATAATACGGGATGTGAAAAGTCTCCTCCATGAATTTCTTGATAACGTCCGGGTCGATCCAGGTCGCGCCCAGCCGCACATCAATTTCAGAGGCTTCCAGCTCCCGGGGCTGCGCTTTGGTCAGAGCTTCCACATTGACCGAAAATGCCGGGTCGGTTTCAGCCGCAAGCCGGGCGATGCGCAGCTTGTGCCGCACGTTGCCGGAAAGATATTCATCCGCCGTCTGCCAGCCTGCTTCCGGGTCGGTGGGGTCGGCGGCGGGATCCTTGAAGATGACGCCGGACAGCTCCGAGGTGATGCGGTCGTATTCGCCCGGTGTGCCCAGAAGCTGGGCCATATAGGGCAGGTCCACCTTGCCGCGCTCCCCGATGGAGACCGCCAGCGCTTCGCTGGGGGTCTCCACATGGTCGATGGTTTTTTCCGGGCGGATGGTGCGCCGGGTGAACATGGCGGCTTTGGATTTCAAAGCGCCGTTTTCGTCCAGATTCTCCAGCGAGCAGAGCAGATAATAGGAGGAATCATCCTCAAATAACCGGCCGTTCTTCCGGTCGTTGAGCAGGCCATACTGTGCGGTAAAGCGGTCATAGGCATCGTTCAATGCCTGCTGGGTTGCCCTGATTTCCTCGTCTGGGGCATCGTTGAGCTGTGCGTCCATAAGGCTGCGGACGATCTGCCGCAGCCCGATCATGCCGGTCACACGGCCTTTGGCATTGTCCGAAAGCTCCACCGGGGTCATGACGGAGTTTTCCCGGTAGTACACTTCGCCGTCTACCAGCGTATAAGAGAAATTCTTCACGTCCGGGTCAGCGGGCAGGACAGCGCGGGAGGTTTCCGCATCCGCAATGTCTGGTACGGTGATTTCCTGATACTGCCCCTCCAGATGCTGGATTGCTTCCGCAAGCTGCTCGGACAGCACCGCGCCCTCGATGGGCAGAACGGTGCTTTCCTCTCTGCCATACTGGGTGCTTTCGGTGGACAGTTCGCCCAGAATCATCTCTGGGTTATCTACGAAATACTGGTTGATGGAGATGCCGTTTTCGGTCTTGCCCAGCTGCACCCATGCCGGTTCGCAGTCGATGGGGCGGTCGCGCTTTTGCAGGAAGATGATATCCGAGACCACATCGGTCCCCGCGTTGGCGCGGAACGCGTTGTTGGGCAGCCGAATCGCGCCCAGCAGGTCGGCGCGTTCGGCAATGTGCCTGCGGGCCGTGCTGTCCTTGCTGTCCAGCGTGTAGCGGCTGGTGACGAAGGCCACGATGCCGCCCGGCCTTACCTGGTCGATGGCTTTGGTAAAAAAATAATTGTGGATAGAAAATCCCAGCTTGTTGTACGCCTTGTCGTTGACCTTGTAGTTTCCGAACGGCACATTTCCTACCGCCAGATCGTAGAAATCCCGCTGGTCGGTGGTCTCAAAGCCTGCCACGGTGATGCTGGCATTGGGATAGAGCTGCCTTGCGATGCGTCCGGTGATGCTGTCCAGCTCCACGCCATACAGGCGGCTGGCCTGCATCCTTTCCGGCAGCATCCCGAAAAAGTTTCCCACGCCCATGCTCGGCTCCAGAATGTTG
>JBJERT010000071.1:0-1896 GCA_051882435.1 Faecalibacterium sp. | reverse complement strand
TTCCTTTTTCTCGAAAAAGGAACAAATCCCCCGTAATTCATAATCCATCAAAGCTGTCCCCATCCTCCGGCAGCTCCACAGCGGTCTCGGTGCTGGGCGAGTCGTCGCTTTCCACAGCGGCACGGGGCACACCCTTGTAAGCCAGCGTCTGTTCCAGGACTTCCGCGCAGACCGGTGCGGAGAGGCTGCCGCCCGCGGTGGTCCAGCTGTGCGGTTCGTCGAGGCAGACCAGACACAAAAACTGCGGGTCGTCGATGGGTGCAACGGCCACAAAGCTGGCGATGCGGGCCTTTTCGTCCTGACTGTCCAGCTTCTGGCTGGTCCCGCTTTTTCCGCCCACACGATAGCCCGGGATGCGGGCATTGCGCCCACCGCCGCGTTCCACCACCGACTCCATCATTTCGCGCATGAGCAGGGAGGTCTCCTCGCGAATGACCTGCCGCCTGCATACAGGGTCGATGTGTTCCAGCAGCTCGCCGTCCGGGCCAAGGATATCCGATACCAGATAGGGCTGCATGAGCCTGCCGCCGTTGACGACCGCGCAGACCGCCGCGGCCATCTCCAGATAGGAGATCTTGCTGCTCTGTCCGAACGCGCAGCTTGCCAGCTCCACCGGCCCCATGCGGTCGGCGGTATAGTAAAGGCTCTTTTTCGGTTCGGCCGGCAGGTCCACTCCGGTCGGCTCGCACAGGCCGAACGCCGCGAAATACGCACAGAATGCCTCCTTGCCCAGCCGCGCGCCGATCTGGATAAAGCTCTGGTTGCAGGAATTTTCCAGCGCCTGCGTCACGGTCTGGACGCCGTGGCGCTTGTGATTGGCGCAGTGGAACCGTGTGCCCGCCACCGAGATGGACTCGCCGCAGACGAAGGTGGAGCTTTTTTGGATGGCCCCCGTGTCCAGTGCCGCAGCGCAGGTGATGAGCTTGAACACACTGCCCGGCTCGTACAGGTCGCTGACGGCCTTGTTGCGCCACTGGGTCTGCTGGGCCAGCTGGAGCGCCGCGGCGCGCTCCTCGCCGGAAAGCGCATCCACCGCGGCCCGGGCGTCCTCATCGTAGATGACCCGGGGCTGATTGGGGTCGTAAGCGGGGGTGGTGGCCATGGCCAGCACAGCCCCGGTGTTCACATCCATCACGATGCCGACCGCCCGCTGCGAAACGTTGTGCTCCTGCACCGCATAGCCCAGCGCGTTCTCGAGGTAGTGCTGGATGTTCGCGTCGATGGTCAGCCGCAGCCCGCTGCCCTCGACGGGAAACTGTTCGGTCTCATAGCTCTGCTCCAGCGTGTAGCCCCAGGCGTTCACCGCGGTGAGTACCACGCCGTTTTCGCCGGTCAGCAGGTCGTCATATTTCAGCTCAAGGCCGGATACGCCCGCGTTGTCCACGTTGGTGAAGCCCAGCACCGAGGCGAGGAACTCCCCCTGCGGATACCAGCGTTTGGAGTCCTGATTGATGCGGATGCCCGTGATGCCGTTGGCCTCGCAGAAGTCCCGCACAGCGTCGGCGGTAGCGCGGTCTACACGGTAGCGCAGCAGGCAGTCGTTGGAGCGCCGGTCGCTGAATTTTTCCAGCAGCGCGGCTTCGTCCAGTTCCAGGATGCGGGCCAGCTCCTGCGCAGCCAGCGCGAGCTTATCCTCCGGCATCTCGCGGGGCGAGGCGCGCAGCGTCCAGCAGGTGCTGTTCGCGGCCAGAAGTACGCTGTCAGCGCTGTATATCTTGCCCCGGTCGGCAGGCACAACGGTGTCCCGCAGCTGCTGCCCCAGCGCCCGCTGGGTGTACCAATCCCCGGTGACGAGCTGCAGCCAGAACAGCCGGACGGCAAGCCCCGCAAAGCAGACGAGGCAGAACACCGCCGCTACCAGCCGCGCCCGCGCCCGAAACGCCCGCTCCGGCAGTG
>JBJERT010000070.1:0-1907 GCA_051882435.1 Faecalibacterium sp. | reverse complement strand
TTTCTTTTTACAGATTCTCTTTCCAGAACAGCCCGCCGCTGGACTGGAACAGCAGCCACGGATTCACGCTCTTGCTGCCGAGCTTGAAGTCCATGGTCATCTCCTCGCCCAGCACGCCGACGCTCTGGCCCCGCTCTACTGTCTGGCCCTCGGAGGCGGTGATGCTTTGCAGGCCATAGAGATAGCTGCGCACACCGCAGCCGTGGTCGATGACCACCGTGTTCCCCGTCAGCGCCAGCTCCCGGGCCAGCACCACCACGCCTGCCGCCGGGGCGCGCACGGCCTCGCCGGGAATGGTATAGAGCTTTGTCGAGTTGGAGCGGCTGCCCTGCTGACCGTTCGTCACTTTGACCTGACCGAAATCGACCAGGACCATGTAATCCTCTGCCGGGCAGACGAACCCGCCGGACCAGAGCTTCTGCCGCGCGGGCTGCTCGTACAGCGGCCAGATGCGGTTGCGGTACTCGGCCGCGGCGGCTTCTGTGGCCGCCGGTTCCGGCTCTGTCTCCGCCGTCCCAAAGTCCCGCGGGATGACGGTCAGCGTCCGGGTCTGGACCTCGCCCTGGACCGTAACGGCCACCTCATGCGCACCCGCAGAGGCGTTATAGGCCGCCGGGATGTAGGCGCGCCAGCCGCCCGTACACCGTATGCACTGCACACTGCCCAGGTCTGTTTCCACCGTAGGGGCAACGTCGCCCGCCATGCCCGTGACCAGCAGGCCCACGACGCCACCCTGCTCCACCCGCTCGGCCGAAAGCAGGATCTCCGCGCTGGCCTGCAAGGTAAAGCGGAACGAATAATGCTCGTATCCTGTGGGCCGGGCCGGATGCTCGAGCCGGGCATTGCGGCGCAGCGAACCGGTCTCCCCGCCCTCGAACTGCAGCACGGTCATGCCCTCGGGCAGCCGCCAGACCGTCAGCTCCGCTTTATACTCGCCGTTGGACGGGAACAGGAACTCCTCATACTCGCCCGCCGTGCCGTCAAAAATCACGCGGCCCGCGCTGTCTGTGATGGTCAGCGGGGCGTATGTAGCCCAGTCGGGCAGAGTCAGCGCAGGGTGGGCATCGTACAGAACGCCCAGCTTCTGCACCGTGAGAGTCGTGGGATGGGTGAACACCTTGTCCAGCATTCCGCCCAAAAGCGGGACCTGCCAGCTGCTGCCGTTCGCCTCCAGCTCTGCCGCGCCGAACTGCGCCGCCCCCGCGGGCTTCGAACCTTCGGCGGTAAAGCTGTAGCTCACGCCCATCACAGCCGCCAGCAGCACCGCCACGCCCAGCGCGACGCCCACCAGCCACAGCAAAAAACGCTTCATCGTCCTCTCCTTTTCCACAAAAAAGGCGCGCCGGAACAGCCCCCTCTGGGAGGCACCCGGCGCGCCCGACGGTCCCTTTGGGCGGGTGCTTACTCTGCGGCGTCCTCGGCGGGCGCGGCAGGCTCCTCCGCCGGAGCGGCGGGAGCCTCTTCGGCCTGCTGTGCGGGCTCGGCCTGCTCGACCTCATCCTCACCGAACAGCAGACGCTCGTACTCGTCCAGCTCCTTCTCGCGGCGGCGCAGATAGATGGCCACAGCAGCCAGCGCACCGGCTACGGCGGCCAGCGCAGCGATCACAGCGATCAGACAGGATTTTTTCATAGGGTCAACACTCTCCTTTTTTCGGTCAAAACGACGGCTCAGCTTCTTTTTCCAGCGGGAGACCCGCAGCATCACGTTCCCCGCCTTCCACAGAGCGGAAAGCATATGAAGGGAAGTTTTTACCAGAAAGATCATCCGCAGCATCCTCCGTCCGGGGCCTGCCGGGAGCCGGTCGGCTCCGGCTCTCCCCTGTTTCAAGTATGTTCATTATACCCGTTATGGCCGGAAATTACAACCGGAAACACCAAAATTTCCACAGCTCCCGTGGGAAAACC
>JBJERT010000069.1:0-1917 GCA_051882435.1 Faecalibacterium sp. | reverse complement strand
CTCCCAAATCCTTTGACCTGACCGGCAAGGTCGCGCTCATCACCGGCGCGTCCTAATTCTGTTTTTCGCGTTTTTCTTGTCTGTTTTTTCGGGAAGGGTTCAGCCCTATGCCGTAATCAACGCCATAAGATAAAACGGTGTGGCATCCGCTGCATCAGTGGGCAGGATCGTTATCTCAACCGTATGGCTTTTGCACTCGCCATGATGAAGGACCGGCTCCAAAGACAGGCAGTCTCCCCAGTCCTCATCAAAATTACCGTCCAGAAGTAGGGGACGAGTCGTGTCGCCGTCCAGAACGAGCTGCGCCTGCAACGCTGGCCGGCGGATCGTTCTGCGGTACTGGACCGCAATGCAGGAAGCCTCCACGGTAAAGGTGATCTTATCCCCGGGATGTGCACCGATCCAGCCGTTTTTCCAGTGATCCAGATGCCCCAGCTTTTCGTTGGTGTCTGCACGGAAGCCTTCCAGACGGGGAGAGATATCCCGGATGGTCAGCCGCTGCGCGGATTCATAAGCGTTTGCGGTCAGAGGGGCAGGGAAAGCAGGCTCCGCTTCCTCCTCATCCCGCTGTGCGTTGACAGCGGAAAGAAGTTTGCAGAGTTCCGCCGCCACCAGCCCATGGCCGAAGTCATTGGGGTGCAGTCCGTCCGGGCTGATCTGGGGCAGCGTATAGCGCCCGGCCTTCAGTTCCTGATATACGGTGTCCCGGATGCTGACATGGGGGACACCATACCAATCCCCAACGGCATTGTGCTCTGCCTGGGCACTCACGCCGGTGTCATAGTAGACATTGTTCAGCAGCACGACCGCCGGGTGCGAGGGCCAGGACAGGATTTTGCGTACTACACCCTCGTAAGTCTCCTGACAGAAGGGGAGAAGCGTGTCGTTGACGCTGAAGTCCACCACCACGAAATCCGGCTGGTACATCAGCAGGTCGGTCACAGCGCGGGCTGCTCCATAATGGGAACTGGTGCCGCCGATGCCGCCGTTGACGTAGTGGAATGTTGCCTGGGGAAAGGTATCTGCCCACCACTGATACACGCGGTAAGCATAGGTGTTTTCCGGGCGCTCTGCCAGGCTTCCCTGCGTGATAGAGCCGCCCAGAAAGCCGATGGTCAGCTCCTGACCCTGCGCGGCGCGCCGCAGACAGTGTTTGATGCGGGCATAATTTGGCGTTTTCATCTTGGTCCCTCCTGTATCTCTGAACAACTTGCATAAATAGTATAATGCTGATTTGTGGAACCCGTCAATCAGCGGCAAAAAATTCGGCGTTTCTGATAAAGACACTCCGGTCCTGCTGGAAGAACTGCACAGCAAAACTGCGCCAAAACGCCCAAAGAAAAGCTAAATTTATTTTTTAGCTTTTGTTAGCTTACGGATGGGCGTCTCCCGCAGGCCGCCTGCCGCTTGAAGAAACCGGAGGCTTATGCTATCATCAGGCAAACCCTGCTTCTAGAGAGGAGAGATCAGAAAAATGGAGCATTTGACACGGGTGCCGCTGTCGAACCTCCCCCAAGTCCGCGTGCTGGGGCGCAGTGCGGGACGAGACCCGCTGACCCTGTTCTGGACGGCCAGCGGCATCGAGCTGATATTTAACGGAAGTGAGCTGTGGGTAGATTTGTTTGCGGATTATGAGCTGGTGGAGCCGTGGGTCAGTGTGGAACTGAACGGTGCGTGGCTGGCGCGGTTCGCAGTCAACCCCGGCACCAGCCGGGTCTGCCTGTTCCGCGGCATGACCCCAGGAACGCCCAAGCACGTCCGGCTTCTGAAGGATGTGCAGGCCATGTTCGACGACCCGAGGCACTGCCTTCAGATCACCGGTCTGGCGTACGGGGAAGGGGAGTTCCTTCTGCTGCCCGCCCCGGCGTACCGCTTGGAATTTGTGGGCGACAGCATCACCAGCGGCGAAGGGACCCT
>JBJERT010000068.1:0-1939 GCA_051882435.1 Faecalibacterium sp. | reverse complement strand
GCCGGGAGTCGGGCGGGCACCTTTTGCGCGCTCCCGCGCGCGGGGGCTGCGCCCGGCATCGGCAAAGCGCAGCGCAGCCGTGGGGCATCCTGCACTCTCTACTATAAAGCCTTTTACGAAAAAGGCAAGAGTTTCATGAATTATTTACAGCTTGGAAATCATTTCTTTTCGGGCGGATGGGTCCGGGTCAGCCACGGGGCCAGCGCAGCGCCCCATTCGGCCCGCAGGCGCTCAGGGCGGCAGGCTGCATTCGCGGGGCTGGTACTGGGCAGGCGGACCGCCGGGATGCCGCTGACCGGCGCAAGGTATTTCGTATAGATGCGGTATGCCTCGGCTCCGTTACAGAATACCGCTTCTATGGGCGCGGCGGCCAGCAGGGCGGCGATATCGTTGGGGACCACATCCCGAATCGACGCATCCGCCGCCCCGATGATGGTGCAGCTGGCCAGCGTATCCCACAGCGCAAGGCCGTGGCGCAGGATGATCTGCTTTTTTGCCTCGATATCCTCCCGCGCGGGGACCGGCTCCCCGGTCAGCTCTGCCAGAAGCGGCCAGAAACGGTTCTGCGGGTGGCCATAGTAAAATGACATTTCACGGCTTTTGGGGCTGGGCCATGTTCCCAGGATGAGCGCGCGGCTGTTCTCGTTATAGACCGGCGCAAAGCTCATTCCACCGTCTCCTTCTCCACGTCCCACGCGGAGCCGAAGTCACGGCCGGAGGGTTCCGCACGGGGGCCATCGAACCACAGCTCCTCGATGAGGGCGGCCAGACCATCCTCCCGCACGTCGCCGATGACCCGATCCGCTGCTGCCTGCGCTTCGGGTGTGCCGTTCGCCATACAGCAGCCAAGCCCCGCGGCCTGAAGCATCCCGATATCGTTGGCGGAGTCGCCCGCGGCCACGGCCTGCGCCAGCGTCAGTCCCATCTGATCGCACAGATCACGGAGGCCCACGCCTTTGTCGATGCCGCCCCGCACGATATCATAATAGCTGGTCCCGTCCGGTTCGATGCCGCCCACCCGCATGAAATGCAGGCCCAGATGCCCATATTTTTTCTGGAATGCAGTCACAGCCTCGGGCGGAAGCACAGCAAAGGCCGCGTGAGGCATGTCGATCAGGTGGCGGTCCTGATCCTCGCCGTCCAGACAGGTCAGACCCGCGCTGTGCATCTGGTCATAGCGGCTCTTCAAGGTCGCATACTCACAGTAAGCATAATAGGCGTCCCGGAAATCGAACTGGAGCGGATAGTTATAATCCTCGCAAAAGTCCACCAGCGCGTACATTTCCTCATTGGTCAAAGGGTGCTCGGCCACGATGGTCCCGCTGCGGTCCACGACGCATGCGCCGTTGCAGGTGATGGCATAGTCGAACCGGATGCCTCCCAGTTGGTCCGGCTGGTTCACCGCACACCACGCGCGCCCGGTGCTCAGCACGAATCGCCCGCCCGCGGCCTGCATTTTTTTCACCGCCTCTACTACCGCCGGGCGCGGACGGCTCTGCCCAAAGGGTACCAGGGTATTGTCATAATCGCTTGCTAAGATATGATACTTCATCGTTTTCTCCTGCCATGTTGCGTTTTCTACCAGTATACCACAAAACAGAGCATCTGTGGGGATTTTTTCGCACAGAAAACGGCTTGTTCCCCGCCTTCCGTCCGCCGGGCACAGCCCCCGCGCGCGGGAGCGCGCAAACCAGTGCCAAAAACCTGCGCAAACAGAAAAACAGGACCCGCACGAATGTGCGGGTCCCAGTGAAAAGCTTTTTAGCAGCGGAGCCGACCGCCGCCAGCGGCGGAAACAGGGAGGCGAGGCTGGGGCCGCGCTCTGATTTTTGCGAGGCCGCTCAAGGCCGATGCACAAAATCAGGACAGCGCAACCTGCTGCGAAGGTGAGCGCCGCCAGCGGCGGATACAGCGAACCGGAGCAGGGGCCGCACTCTGA
>JBJERT010000067.1:0-1942 GCA_051882435.1 Faecalibacterium sp. | reverse complement strand
TTCCTGCAAGGGCCGGGGGAAGTTTGATTCAGGAGAAAAGGTCAGGCCTGCGGCTGAGCGGGCAGACCGCCAAAACCGGGGGCCAGCTCCGCGTCCGAAGGAACGTGGGTGCTCAGGGTGCCGTTATTATATTGCTCATAGGCTTTCAGGTCAAAGTAACCGGTACCGGTCAGGCCGAAGAGGATCGTTTTCTCCTCGCCGGTCTCCTTGCAGCGCAGGGCCTCATCCATAGCTGCGCGGATGGCGTGGCTGCTCTCAGGAGCGGGCAGGATGCCCTCGGCGCGGGCAAAGAACTCTGCCGCCTCAAAGACGCGGGTCTGCTCCACACTGCGGGCTTCCATCAGGCCGTCGTGGTAGAGCTGGCTCAGGATGCTGCTCATGCCGTGGAAGCGCAGGCCGCCCGCATGGTCGGGGCTGGGGATGAACTCACTGCCCAGCGTATACATCTTTGCCAGCGGGCAGATATGGCCGGTATCACAGAAGTCATAGACGAACTTGCCGCGGGTAAAGCTGGGGCAGCTGGAAGGCTCCACCGCGATGATCTGATAGTCTGCCTCGCCGCGGAGCTTTTCGCCCATAAAGGGGGCGATCAGGCCGCCCAGATTGGAGCCGCCGCCCGCGCAGCCGATGATGACGTCCGGCTTGATGCCGTATTTTTTGAGTGCGGTTTGGCTTTCCAGACCGATGACCGACTGATGCAGCAGCACCTGATTCAGCACGCTGCCCAGAACGTAGCGGTATCCCTCGTGGGTCGTGGCGACCTCCACGGCCTCGGAGATCGCGCAGCCCAGCGAACCGCTGGTCCCCGGGAATTTTTCCAGCATGGCGCGGCCCACCTGCGTGGTCATGGAGGGGGACGGGGTCACATCCGCGCCATAGGTGCGCATGACCTCGCGGCGGAAGGGCTTCTGCTCATAGCTGCACTTGACCATGAACACCTTGCAGTCCAGATCAAAATAAGCACAGGCCATGCTCAGTGCGGTGCCCCACTGGCCCGCGCCCGTCTCGGTGGTCACGCCCTTGAGGCCCTGCTGTTTGGCATAGTATGCCTGCGCAATGGCGCTGTTGAGCTTGTGGCTGCCGGAGGTGTTGTTGCCCTCAAATTTATAGTAGATTTTCGCGGGGGTGCCCAGCCGCTTTTCGAGGTTATAGGCCCGCACCAGCGGCGAGGGGCGATAGGTGCGGTAATACTCCCGCACCGGCTCGGGGATATCGAAGAAGGGCGTGGTGTCGTCCAGCTCCTGCTGGACCAGCTCGCCGCAGAACACATGGCTCAGTTCTTCGGCTGTGCAGGGCTGGAGGGTGCCCGGATTGAGCAGCGGTGCGGGCTTGGTTTTCATATCCGCCCGCAGATTGTACCACTGGCGCGGCATTTCGGATTCTTCCAGATAGATTTTGTACGGGACTTCCTGCGTGTTACGGTTCATCATAAGTCGCTCCTTTCGGCGGGGAATGCTCCCCTGCTGGCATGGCGCGGGAAAAGGGAACGACAAAAATCCCTGTCCCCGCAACGGATTTGTTGCTGGGACAGGGATGATAAATCTATCATGCCTGCGGTACCACCCGGCTTGACGTCTGTTTTCCTGTTTCAGACGCCCTCTCTGCGCGTACAACCATACGCCCGCCCTTGATAACGGAGCGCACTCTCCGTCTCGCCTACCGGAACAGCGCCCGGTTCGGTTCGCCCTCGAAAGCCCATTCGGCCCTGTCCTCCGCGCCGCGTTTCCATCCTCCGCAGCTCTCTATCCCGTCGGGTGCAGTGCTTACTTCCTCTTTCTCATTGGTTTGATTGGATTTTACCACGGTAAAGGATTGAAGTCAAGTAGGCAGAGTGCATAAATTTCATTTTTATTTTTGGTTTGTTTCACCATAGTCCCCTTCTCTGCGCAAAAAGAGTGCCCCGGAGAGCGGGGTTTGCTCTCCGGGGCGGTGGGGTTTGGGG
>JBJERT010000066.1:0-1942 GCA_051882435.1 Faecalibacterium sp. | reverse complement strand
TCGGCCAGATTGCTCAGGCCCTCGCGGTCATAATGGCCCAGCAGATTCGCAAAGGCGCGGAGCTGTTCGTCCGAATAAAAGTGGACGGTCAGCTTTCCTTTGCCGTCATGGTAGGCGACCGACACCTCATTGCCCAGCGCCTGCTTGAGGCTCTCCTCCACCTCCACCGGCAGCGTATCGCGGCGCACCGGGGCAACCGGCTCCGGGGCAGGTTTCATCAGCTTTTTGCACAGGACCTCGGCCTGGCGGACATTCAGTTGATTGTCCGCGATGAGCTGAGCCGCCTGCTCCTGCAGCGCCGCGGTGGGCAGGCCCAGGATCACCTTGGCGTGGCCGGTCGTGATCGCTCCGGCTTTCAGCAGTCCCAGCGCCGTATCCGGCAGGTTCAGCAGACGCAGGCTGTTGGCCAGCGCGCTGCGGCTCTTGCCCAGCTTGCGGGCGGCCTGCTCCTGGGTCAGGCCGCAGCGATGCATCAGCTCCCGGATGCCCGCGGCCTCCTCGATGGGGTCCAGATCCTCGCGCTGGAGGTTCTCCACCAGCGCCAGCTCCATGGCCTGCTCGTCGGTCACGTCCTTGACCACCACCGGCACATCGGTCAGGCCCGCCATACGGGCCGCGCGCCAGCGGCGCTCGCCTGCCACGATGGTATAGCCGCCGTTCATGCGGGGCCGCACCGCGATGGGCTGGAGCAGGCCATGTTCCGCAATGCTGGCGGCCAGCTCGCCCAAAGCCTCCTGGTCAAAGGTCTTGCGGGGCTGGCCGGGGTCCGGCTCGATATCCCGCAGGGGCAGCGTTTCGACGGCGGCGTCGGCATCCAGACTCGGCGTCGCGTCCTCGAACAGGCTTTCCAGTCCGCGGCCCAGTCCTCCTCTTCCTTTTGCCATGCGCACACCTCCTTTTTACGCTTCGGCCAGCGACGCCATGGTCCCGGCCGGGCCGGACTGTTCGGCTTTGGCGCGGGCGCGGCGGCTTTTGGCCGCGGCATCCCTGGGCCGGTTGTTCTTGACAAATTCGATGGCCAGGTCCATGTACGCCTCGCTCCCCTTGCCCTTCGGCTCGTAGAAGTTGATGGGCTGGCCGTAGCTGGGCGCCTCGGAGATGCGGATGGTGCGCGGGATGGTGGTCTTGTAGACCTTGTTCCCGAAATACTTCTGCACCTGATCCACGATCTGCAAGGTCAGGTTCAGCCGCGGCGCGAACATGGTGAACACCACGCCCTCGATATCCAGATACGGATTGTACTTTTTGCGGATGGTCTTGAGCGTGCTGATCAGCTCGGACAGACCTTCCAGCGCGTAGTATTCACACTGGATGGGGATGAGCACGCTGTCACAGGCGCACAGGCCGTTGAGCGTGAGCAGGTCCAGCCCCGGGGGGCAGTCGATGAATACAAAGTCATAGTCCTTCTGGATGGAGGCCAGCGCCTTGCGCAGACGGCCCTCGCGGCCCGCCATATCCACCAGCTCCAGCGATGCGCCCGCGAGCCGGGCGTTGGAGCCGATGACATCGGTGCGGAACTCGGTCTTGCGCACCGCCTGCGAAGCCTCGGCCCGGCCGATCAAAAGCTCATAGGTGCCCACCTCGACGCTCCGCTTGGGGATGCCGTAGCCGGTGGTGGTGTTCCCCTGCGGGTCCAGATCGACGATCAGTACCTTTTTGCCCAGCGCCGCCACGCAGGAGGACAGATTGACAGCGGTCGTGGTCTTGCCCACGCCGCCTTTCTGGTTGGCAACTGCAACGATTTTTGCCACGCGATATGTTCTTCCTTCCGGGAAAAGAGTCGTGTGTTCCACATGGAACATTTCGGAGTCGGGCGCTGCGTTTTCCCTGCCGCCTCACCCTGTTGATTTAAGTATAGCACACCTGTCCGTGTTTTTGAACCGCTTCTTTGAAATTTGGAGCGAATTTGGAGCAAGAATCTTCTGGTTTTTCGTTTTTTGAA
>JBJERT010000065.1:0-1944 GCA_051882435.1 Faecalibacterium sp. | reverse complement strand
AAAAGTTTTTCGGTTCCTTTTTTCAAAAAGGAACAAAAACCCCCGTCCTCAGAGCCTCTCCACCATCCCCGCAACGATCCGGGTGGCCGTGGCGACGTATCCGGCGATGCTGAACTTTTTGACCACGAGCACCTCGTGGCCGTCCTCGTCGGCGTTGTCGCTCATAGCGCGCAGGATCACGCAGGGCACGCCGTTTTTGGCGGCGATCTGACTGACTGCTGCGCCTTCCATTTCCACGCAGTCCGGGGCGCATCGGGCCGCGATGGCCTCCTTGGTAGCGGCATCGCCCACGAACTGATCTCCTGTGGCGATGCGGCCCGCGATCGCCCGGACCCCGGCATCGGCACAGGCGGCTTCTGCCGCGGCGATCATCTCCGGGTCCCCGGCATACTCCTTGAGATACGGCGGGTTCTGGCAGATCATATCCAGCTCCGCATCGTGATACAGCACCGTTTTGCCGATGACCACATCACCGATGCCGATTTTGGAGGTCATATTCCCCGCAATGCCGGAAAAAATAATACGCTGCGCCCCGAACTTCGTGATAAGCACCTGCGTCGTGGCCGCGGCGTTGGCCTTGCCCATGCCGGCACAGCAGACCACGACCTGCCGGCCCGCCAGCGTACCGCAATGATACTCTACGCCCCCATACGGCTCCACGGTCACATCCGTGAGCCGGGCACAGAGCTGGTCCACCTCATCGGGCATCGCGCCCATAATGCCAAAGATCATGATGCAATCTCTCCTTATACATTGAACAGGAACTCGATGACGTCGCCGTCCTGCACAAGATACTCCTTGCCCTCGGTATGCTGAAGCCCCTTGGCCTTGACAGCGGCATAATCGAAGGCATTGGCCTCGAGGTCCGCATAATGGATCACGCTGGCACGGATAAAGCCACGCTCGAAGTCGCTGTGGATCTTGCCCGCTGCCTGCGGCGCCTTGGTGCCCTTACGGATGGTCCAGGCGCGGCACTCCTTCTTGCCGTCGGTCAGGAAGGAGATGAGGCCCAGCAGATCGTAGCTGGCCGTGATGAGGTTGTCCAGGCCGCTGGCTTCGATGCCCATTTCGGCGAGGAACGCCTTTTTCTCCTCGGGCGAATAATCCGCGATATCCTCCTCTGTCTTGGCACAGATGGGAATATAGCGGGCGCCTTCCTCCGCGGCGCGGGCCGCCACCAACGGCACATATTTGTTATTCTCGATGCCCTCCATCAGGTCGTCCTCGCCCACGTTGCAGGCATAGAGCACCGGCTTTGCGCTCAGCAGGCCCATTTCGTGCAGCACGGTCTGCTGGTCGGCATCCGCCTCATCCCAGTCGAAGCTGCGGGCAGGCTTGCCCGCGCTCAGGTGGTCGGCCAGCGTCTGGAGCCACGCCGCCTCGGCGGCTGCGCCCTTATTGTTGCCGCTTTTGGCGGCCTTGGCCATGCGCCCCGCCCGGTTCTGCACGACCTCGAGGTCCGACAGGATCAGCTCATAGTCGATGGCCTCGATATCTGCGATAGGGTTCACGGCCTCGGCCTTGGTCACATCCTCCACCACATGGATGATGTTGTCATCATCGAAGCAGCGCACCACATGCACGATAGCGTCGCACTCACGGATGTGGCCCAGGAACTTATTGCCCAGTCCCGCGCCCTGGCTCGCCCCCTTGACGAGGCCCGCGATATCCACAAATTCCACGATAGCAGGCGTCTTTTTGTTGGTCTGCCAGATCTCGGCCAGCTTGTCCAGCCGCTTGTCCGGCACGGCCACGATACCGCTGTTCGGCTCGATGGTGCAGAAAGGATAATTTGCCGCCTCCGCGTTGCGGGTGGAAGTGATGGCGTTGAACAGAGTGGACTTGCCCACATTGGGCAGGCCGACGATACCTAATTTCATTTATACATTCTTCCTTTCAAATATACAGCATTTTACCGTGAAATTTTGTATATAATTCAATTTT
>JBJERT010000064.1:0-9285 GCA_051882435.1 Faecalibacterium sp. | reverse complement strand
TTCCTTTTTCTCGAAAAAGGAACAAAAACCCCCGTTTTATTCCTGCACCGTCTCCGGGTCCGTCAGCAGCTCCTTGATGCTGGGCACGACGCCGCCCAGGTTTTGCAGCTCCGACGGGATGATGATCTTGGTGGCTTTGCCGTTGGCGACCTTGGCCAGAGCCTCGAGGCTGCGCAGAGCCAGCACCTTGTCGTTGGGCATAGCCTCGTTCAGCAGGCGGATCGCGTCGGCGTTGGCTTTCTGGACAGCCAGAATGGCCTGTGCCTCGCCCTCGGCCTCCAGGATGCGCTGCTGCTTGACAGCGTCGGCGCGCAGGATGGCCGCGGCCTTTTCGCCCTCGGCGGCGGTGATGGCGGCCTGCTTTTCACCGTCGGCTTTGAGGATGACAGCGCGCTTTTCGCGCTCCGCCTTCATCTGCTTCTCCATGGCGTCCTGGATCTCCCGCGGGGGAATGATGTTCTTGACCTCCACGCGGTTGACCTTGATGCCCCACTTGTCGGTGGCCTCGTCGAGGATGGCGGTGATCTTGCCGTTGATGACGTCGCGGCTGGTCAGGGTGTGGTCCAGCTCCATCTCGCCGATGATGTTGCGTAGGGTAGTGGCGGACAGGCTCTCGATGGCCGCAATGGGCTGATTGACGCCGTAGGTATAGAGCTTCGCGTCCATGACCTGGAAAAAGACCACCGTGTCGATCTGCATGGTCACGTTGTCCCGGGTGATGACGGGCTGGGGCGGGAAGTCCGCCACCTGCTCCTTGAGGCTGACCTTCTTGGCCACGCGCTCAATAAAAGGCATCTTGACGTGCAGGCCGGCGGACCAGGTCTCGGAATAGCTGCCCAGCCGCTCGATAACGTAGACCATCGACTGGGGCACGATGACGATGTTGGTGACCACGATCACCAGCACCACGAAGATCAGCGCGAGAATCAGAAAGAGCATAACAGGCATAAGAACACTCCTTTTCTGTGTAGGTGGACCATATCCGGCTCAGGCCGGATGCGTCTCGGTCAGGACGGGTTCGATGATGAGCAACGTGCTGTGGATCTCGGTCACACGGCAGAGATCGCCGGGGGCCAGCGCATCGCCGGGGGTGGCACAGCGGGCGTTCCAGTCCACGCCGTCCAGCCGGACGCGGCCGGTGTTCTCGGCGGATACAGGGGTCAGCACCGTTGCGGTGCGGCCAAGGTTGCGGTCGCCGTTGGTGGCGGTGGGGGCCTTGCGCAGGCGCTGGGCCAGGGGGCGGAACGCCACAAGGCAGACCGCGCTGACTACGATGAACAGCACTGCCTGCACCCGGAAGGACTGAACGAACAGGCAGCTCAGCAGGGCGGCAGCGCTGCCGACGGCGAACCACACGGACGTCATGCTTGCGGTAGCACCCTCCAAAATCAGGAAGCCGACGGCCGCCGCCAGCCAGAGATACGGGGCAAATGTCATTTCCCAAAATGCCTCCTTTCGGCGGGATGAGCGTCAGGCGGATGCCCTGCCTGACACCTCTATTATAAGCCCTCCCGCAGGGGGAAGGTCAAGCGTTTTTTACTGGAACGTTGCGCAGCCCACGAAATCAGGAGCAAAAAGCCCCGGCGTTCTGCCCGCCGGGGCCGCTGCCCCGAAACGGAGCGTTATTTCATATCATAATAGCTGTGGTCGGGATTATGGCCGTTTTCTTCCACCACGATGGTGAAGCCCATGGGGTTCACCTCGGTGCTCTTGCCGCTGGCCAGCGTCTCGACGATGATATGCTCGGAGCGGTTGACGATGATCTCCGCGGTTTCCAGCTGGCCGACCCGCTGGTAGTGCAGCAGGCCGCCCTCGGCGCGCAGGACGCGCAGCTCACCGGAGTGGAATGCCTCGCAGGTGTGCCGCAGCTCGGCCAGCTGGGCCAGCACCGGGCGCAGCCGCTCCTCGCGGGTGTCCCAGCGATAGAAAGCCCGGTTGAAGGGGTCCCGATAGCCCTGCATGCCGATCTCGTCCCCGTAATACAGGCAGGGAACGCCGGGCAGCGTATAGATGATGGCATAGGCCATGCGCAGCAGCAGCATGCCTTCCTCGTAGTCCTCGCCGGTCACGCAGCGGCCGCTCTGCCATTCGCGGCCGCGCCCGTTGGCAGGCTCGTCCGCGATGACGGTCAGCGCGCGCTCGGTGTCGTGGGTAGAGAGGAAGTTCAGCGCCGTATCCATGGCGGGGGCGGGGTAGTGCTCGCAGATGGTCAGGATCTCGTTGGCCGCCTCCTCGGCGGGCTTGCCCTTGACGAAATCCAGCACCGCGTTCTTGAACGGATAGTTCATCACGCTGTCCAGCCCTTTGCCCAGCAGATAGGTACGCCGATGGCCAAAGCCATACTTGGTGGTGGCGTCCTCCCACACCTCGCCCAGCAGGAACTTCTCCGGGCCGACCCGCTTGACGGCGGCGCGGATCTTTTCGATGAAGGGGTCCGGTAGTTCGTCGGCCACGTCCAGACGGAAGCCCGCCGCGCCGCGCCGCAGCCAGGTATCGATGACGCCGCCCTCGCCCGTGATGAACTCCACGAAGGAGGGGGTCTCCTCGTTGACCTCCGGCAGCGTCTCGAAGCCCCACCAGCTCCGGTAGCCGCCCTTATAGGCGGGCGAGAACTCGTACCAGGAGCGATAGGGCGAGTGCGGGTCATGGTAAGCGCCGCCCCAGCCATAGCGGCGCTCGCGGTTGAAATAGCGGCTGTCCGAACCGGTATGACTGAACACGCCGTCCAGTACGATGCCGATGCCGTAGCGCCGCGCCTCCCGGCACAGCTCCTCAAAATCCGCGTTGGTGCCCAGCAGGGGGTCCACGTTGAGATAGTCGGCTACGTTGTAGCGGTGATTGGAATGCGCCTCAAAGATGGGGTTCAGATAGAGGTAGTCCACCCCCATCTGGCGCAGATAGGGCAGCTTGAGCTGGATGCCTTTGAGGTCGCCGCCGAAATAATCCTGATTGATGTGGCCGCCCTGCTCGTTGGGCTGCCAGAAGGGCTCGGCATGCTTGTCCGCCTGATAGATGCGGTCGGAAAAAGGCATGGGCTTGTTCTCCACGGCCTCACAGAAGCGGTCCGGGAAGATCTGATAGAACACCTTGCCCTTGATGCAGTCCGGCGTCTCGAAATCCGGCTCGTATACGGTGATCTGCCAGCATTCGCCGTCTTTCCAGCTCAGTACGCCGCAGTTGTCCGGCCCGCGGTAGATGCGGCGGAAGTCGGTATAGAGGTCAAAATAATAGAAATACAGGCCGGGGTCGTTCAGGGGAACGTCCACGGAAAAGTGGTTCTGATAGGGGGTCTGCCCCTCAAAGTTCATGCGGTAGTGCACAGGCACATCGCGCGGGCCTTCCTTGCGCAGGACAAGGTGAGGGTCCACATAGCCCAGCTCCTCCGGCAGGCAGAGGGAGAGATGCACGGTCTGCCCGGCGCGCAGCGCGCCGAAGGGCCGCTTGAAATAGGGATCGTAGCTGTTGAACAGACAAGACAAGGGTAGTCGTTCCTTTCCGAAAAAAGCCCCGGGCAGTCTCATGCACCGGGGCTTACAGAATTTCCGTTTGCTGGGGAAAGAGTTACTTCACGGTATCCGCATACCAGATGTCACGGGCGTAGTCCAGCACAGAGCGGTCGGCGCTGAAGATGCCGCTGTTGGCGATGTTCTTCAGGCTCATGCGCGCCCAGCGCTCACGGTCGGCATACAGACGCTGCAGGTCGGCCTGCGCGCGGCGGTAATCCTTGAAGTCCGCCATGACCATATAGGGGTCGCTGGTGCGCAGGTTGGAGGTGACCTCGTGGAAGTTCTCGCCGTTCCAGCCGCGCTCCAGGAAGTTCAGCGCAGCGTTGGCCACGTCATCGCCCATGATGAAGGCGTTGGGGTGGTAGCCGATGTTCTTCAGGTTGTTGACCTCCGGGGTCAACATGCCGAAGATGATCTCGCTGTCCTTGCCGGCAGCATCGGCGATCTCCACGTTCGCGCCGTCCAGCGTGCCCAGGGTGATGGCGCCGTTCAGCATGAACTTCATGTTGCCGGTGCCGGAAGCCTCGGTGCCAGCCAGAGAGATCTGCTCGGAGACCTCGGAGGCGGGCATCAGGTGCTCGCTCAGGGAGACACAGTACTCCTCCAGATAGACCACGCGCAGCTTGTCACGCACGGCGGGGTCGCTGTTGATCAGGTCGCCCAGCTTGCAGATCATGCGGATCATCTGCTTGGCCATATAGTAGCCCGGAGCGGCCTTTGCGCCGAAGATATAGGTCTTGGGGATGAAGTCGGCGTTGGGATTCTCCTTCAGATAGAGGTACTGCGCGACGATGTTCAGCGCGTTCAGGTGCTGGCGCTTGTACTCGTGCATGCGCTTGACCTGGCAGTCAAAGATGGAGTTGGGGTCGATGATCTGGCCGGTGCTCTTGGAGAGGTAGTTGGCGAAGTTCTTCTTGTTCTCCAGCTTGATCTCGTTCAGGCGGGCCAGAACGGTCTTGTCATCGGCATACTTGTTCAGCTTGCTCAGCTCAGCGGCGTTATGCTTGTAGCCCTCGCCGATGGTCTCGTCCAGCAGGCTGCACAGACCGGGGTTGGAGGCCAGCAGCCAGCGGCGGTAAGCGATGCCGTTGGTCACGTTCTTGAAGGCCTGCGGCTTGAACAGATAGTAGTCATGGAAAACGCTGTCCTTGATGATCTCGCTGTGCAGCTTGGACACGCCGTTGATGCTGTTGGCAGTGTAGGCGCAGATGTTGGCCATGCGGACCTGGTTGTTGCCGATCAGGGCCATATAGTCGATCTTGCCCTTGTCGCCGGGGAACGCCTGATCCAGCTCGATGCGGGCACGGCGGTCCATCTCCACCACGATCTGGTAGATGCGGGGCAGGGTCATGCGGAAGATATCGATGTTCCACTTCTCCAGCGCCTCGGCCATGACGGTGTGGTTGGTGTAGGAGAACACGCGCTGGCAGATATCAAAGCTCTTGTCCCAGTCAAAGCCGCACTCGTCCAGCAGGATGCGCATCATCTCAGGGATGGCGAGGGTCGGGTGGGTGTCGTTGAGCTGGATGGCGACCTTGTCGGGCAGGTTCTCCAGCGTACCATAGGAGGACAGGTGGTTCTGCACGATATCGCCGATGGATGCGGCAGACAGGAAATACTGCTGGCGCAGGCGCAGGATCTTGCCCTCGACGTGGTTGTCGTTGGGGTACAGGACCTTGGAGATCAGCTCCGCGTTGGCGTTCTTGCTCATCGCGGTGTTGTAGTTGCCCAGAGAGAAGCTGGACATATCAAAATCCGGGGCCTTGGCCTGCCACAGACGCAGCTTGGCCACGCCCTGCCCGTCGTAGCCCTGTACATACATGTCGGAGGGAACGGCCATGACGCTGTTGTAGTTGGTGTGCTGGATATAGTGGAAGCCGTGGTCCCAGTTCTCGCGGATCTCGCCGTCGAAGCGGATCTCGATGGCCTGATCCGGGTGGCTCTTGAGCCAGACCTGACCGCCGGGCAGCCAGTTGTCGGCGCGCTCCTGCTGCCAGCCGTCCACGATCTTCTGCTTGAAGATGCCGTACTCGTACAGGATGGAATAGCCCGTGCCGCACACGCCGGTGGTGGCCATGCCGTCCAGATAGCAGGCAGCCAGACGGCCCAGACCGCCGTTGCCCAGGCCGGCGTCCGGCTCTTCCTCATAGATGCTGTCCAGATTGATGTTGGCGGCGTTCAGGGCCTCCTGCGCGACCTGGTCCAGACCCAAGTTGAACAGGCTCATCTTGAGGCTGCGGCCCATCAGGAACTCCATGCAGAGGTAGTAGACCTGTTTGGTGCCGGTGCCGATGGCCTTGGACTGGAACTTTTTGTGGTTCTCGCTCATTATCTGGCGGCAGATCAGCGCCAGAGCACGGTAGATCTGCTGGTTGGATGCAACGCTCAGGTCCACGCCGTACTCACTGGTCAGCTTGTCCTGAAGAATTTTTGCAAATTCCTTTGTTGTCATAAGTGAACTCCTATCCGCAATTAGCGATCGTAAATTGTGGGATGCGTCCGGGCTTTGGCGGCTGAAACAGCGCCCCGCGGCAGGCGGACGCGGATGATTCTGGCGGTAACAGGGCACATTCCCTCTATCATGGACACCTGTACACAACAATACAATTATAATCAGTTCGGCCTGTAATTTCAAGGAAAAACGTTGATTTTTTCCGTTACTGCCATTTTTTACGGTTTCTTTCTGAGAAATCTGCTGAAAATTCAAAAAATACACTTTTTCTTGCCCCGCATTTATATTATAATAGAGGCTGAAAACCGTGGCCGGACGCCTTTTTTGCGGAGTAATTCGGCGGGAAATGTGGCAGGCACCCCAAACGACAGGACAAAGACGCGGAACACCCGGTGCTCCCGGAGGCATTACCGGGAAATGAGCGGCCCCGGCGCCGCTCCGGCCGCGCAAAGCGAGGATACGATGGTTAATAAAGTGCGAGTGAATATCGCGGGCGCGCCCTATGCGATCGCGACGACTGATTCGGAAAAATATATCCTTTCTCTGGCCAGAAAGCTGGACGAGGACATCACCAAGCTCATGGAGGACAACGCCAATCTTTCGGTGACCAAGGCGGCGGTGTTCTGCGCCATGGACTATCTGGACGAATACAAAAAGAGCGCGGGCAGCGCCGAGAATATGCGCAGCCAGATCCAGGACTACATCGCGGACGCGGCCCGCGCCAAGCTGGCTGAGGACAAGGTCCGGGCCGAGAACGAGACGCTGCGCCGGGAGGCCGCCGCGCTGCGGGAGCAGCTTGCCCGGATGCGCAGCCGCCAGCAGGCCGTGCGCCAGCCCGCAGATTCCGAACCGGACCCCAAGCCGGAAGGTTGATACCTTATATAATATAGAGTCAAAACAGGAAGAAAAAGGGAAAACCATGTCACAAATCGAGATCCTTGCCCCGGTGGGCAGCGAAGAAATGCTCCGCGCTGCGGTGTTCAGCGGTGCGGACGCGGTATATCTGGGTTTTTCGGGCTTCAATGCCCGCACGGGCGCGGGCAACTTTGACGCCGAGACCCTCAAAGAAGCGGTGCGCTTCTGCCACGCGCGGGGCGTACGCGTCCATGTGGCGATGAATACCACCGTTTACGGCGGGGAACTGGCGGGCCTGGCCGACGCGGTGCGCGCGGTGGCGGCCAGCGGCGCGGACGCGGTGATCTGTCAGGACCTGGCAGTGGCGCAGCTCGTGGCCCGCATCGCCCCGGAGCTGCCCCGCCATGGCTCCACGCAGATGAGCGTGCACACCTTGCAGGGCGCGCTGGAGCTGGCAGAGCAGGGGTTCTCCCGCGTCATCCTGGCCCGGGAGCTGAGCCTGCCGGAGATCGAGCATATCACGAAACACTGCGGCATCGAAACGGAATGCTTCGTCCACGGCGCGCTGTGCATGAGCATGAGCGGCCAGTGCTATATGTCCGCCTTTCTGGGTGGGCGCAGCGGCAACCGCGGTTCCTGCGCGGGACCGTGCCGCCTGCCCTTTGACGCCACCCCGCTGCCGGAAGGCCGCCCCGGACGGCTGCATCATCTTTCGCTGAAGGACAACTCCGTTATCGACCGCCTGAACGAATTGCAGGCGCTGGGCGTGGCTTCGGCCAAGATCGAGGGCCGCCTGCGTACGCCGGAATATGTGGCTGCGGCGGTCAGCGCCTGCCTTGCGGGGCGGGAGGGCCGCGCCTATGACCGCGACCTGCTCAAAAATGCTTTCAGCCGCTCCGGCTTCACCTCCGGCTATCTGGATGGGGCCATCGACGGCACCATGTTCGGCGTGCGGAGCGAAGCGGACGCCGAGCTGACCAAAAAGACCCTGCCCGCCCTCCGGGAGCTGTACCGGCGGGAGCGCTCCCGTGTCCCGGTCTACATGAAACTGGAAGTGGAGGAGGGCGGCGAAAAGCTGACCGTCTGGGACGAGGACGGCAACCGTGCGTTTGCCTACGGCGACGCCGAGCCGCAGCCCGCCCGCACCGACCCGACAGAGGCGCTGCGCCGCAGCCTTGCCAAGACCGGCGGCACCCCCTTTGCGCCGCAGTCTATCGAGGTGGAAATGGACGGCGGGCCGTGGTTCCTGCCCGGCAGCGCGGTCAATGAGCTGCGCCGTCAGGCGCTGGACGCCCTGCTGCACAAGCGGGAGACGCTCCGACCCTGGCCGACCCGGGACGCGGCACAGCCCGCTCTGCCCCGGCGGGAAACACCTGCCCGCCGCACGCTGCGCGCCCGCTTCGAGCGCTGGGAACAGGTGCCGGAAGGCTCCCTCAGCGGTGTGGAATATCTCATCCTGCCCATCGCGCAGGCGCAGTTCGTCCCCCGCGAGTGGAGGGCAAAGACCATCCTGGAACTGCCGCGGGCCATGTTCGGCGCGCTGGAACAGGATACCGCCCGCCGGATCGCCGCCACGCAGGATCAGGGCTTTGCGGGCTACGAGGCCAGTAATATCGCCCATCTGCGGCTCTGCCGCGGCCTGCCTCTGTCGGGAGGATTCGGCTTGAATGTCACCAACCAGCTTGCCGCGCAGTTCTACGCGGAGCAGGGGCTGAACGCCCTGCTCATCCTGCCCGAGGTCCGGGATACCGAGATGCTGACCATCGCCCCCGTGCGCGACGGCCGCGCGGTGCCCACCGGTGCTCTCATCTACGGCCATATGCCTCTGATGCTGACCCGTGCCTGTCCGCTGCAAAATGTGCATGACTGTGCTCATTGCAGCCGCTCCGGTGAGCTGACCGACCGCAAGGCGAAAAAGTTCCCCGTGCGCTGCGACCTGGGCGTGCGCACGGTCTATAACCCGGTGCCGCTCTATCTGGGCGATAAGCCGGGCGCGCTGGCCGTGGATTATGGCGTGGCCTACTTCACGCTGGAGAGCCGCGAGGAGGCCGCCGATGTGCTGGACCGTATCCGGCAGCATGCGCCCTTTGAGGGCGAGTTCACCCGCGGGCTGTACTTCAAGGGTACGACCGCCTGAAAAAATAACGAAAAACCGAGGAATCACATGGAACCCATCACTGTAAACTATAAGGTACTGGACCCGCGGGCCAAGGTGCCCGCCTACGCTACCGCAGGCGCTGCCGCCGCCGATCTGTGCGCGGTGCTGGACGCGCCGCTGACCCTTGCCCCGCTGGAGCGCGCCCTTGTGCCCACGGGCCTTGCCATCGAGCTGCCCGGCCCCCACAGCGTGGCGCTGGTCTACGCCCGCAGCGGCCTTTCTATCAAGCATGGCCTGTGCATGGCCAATGGCGTGGGCGTCGTGGACAGCGATTACCGCGGCGAACTGAAGGTGCCCATGGTCAATCTGGGCAA
>JBJERT010000063.1:1681-9425 GCA_051882435.1 Faecalibacterium sp. | reverse complement strand
AAGCTCCGGGTGCGCACTTTACAATAAGGTACTATCTGGCGGATGAGAGGGAGCTTCTGCGCCTGTGTCATTACGCCAGACCCTCTTTGACTTTTTATGCTTGCAAACAGATCAGCGGTACTTTCCTGAGCATCCGGCACGGCAGACAAAATGCTGCCCGGCCATGACTAACATTGCCCGGCGGTGCGTACAATAAAAATAACGGCCCTTGCGGGGGGAGGGGATGCTATGCGGGAGACCGCAACGATCCGAGTGCCGTCTCATGAAAAAAGCCGCCCGCTGCTGCGGCGTCTTCCGGCAGCGGACCTGCCGTTTCTGATCCTGGTGCTCACGCTGGTGGCGTTCGGACTGGTGATGCTGGGCAGCGCCAGCAGCGCCGTGGCGCTGTACCGGCGCGGCGATGCCTATGCTTATCTGCGGCCGCAGCTTTTGTATGCGGCGCTGGGCATGATCGGGATGTGGCTGGCCAGCCGGGTGGATTACCATATTTTCCACAAGCTGGCATGGCCGCTGCTGGGGCTTTCTCTGGTCCTGCTGACGGTCGTGCTGTTCATGCCGGAATATAACGGATGCAAACGCTGGATCGTGCTGCCCGGCTTGGGGACATTGCAGCCCAGCGAGATCGCAAAGTTCGCGGTCGTGCTGGTTTTTTCGCATATCATTTCTCTGAACCACCGCCGCATGAAAGGCTTTGCGGTGGGTGTGCTGCCCTTTGCGCTGGTGCTGGGCGTAGTGGCGGCGCTGATGCTGCTGGAGCCGCATCTTTCGGGCACGGTGCTTATTTTGGGCATCGGTGCGGTGCTGATGTTCGTGGGCGGTACGGGCCTGCACTGGTTCGTGCTGGCGGGCGTGGGCGGCGTGGGCGCGGTGGGCGCGTCGGTGCTCATCATGCCGGATCTGGTGCCCTACGCCGCTGACCGTCTGCGCTCCTGGATCGATCCCTTTGCCGACCCGCTGGGCGACGGCCATCAGACCATCCAGAGCCTGTATGCCATCGGGTCCGGCGGGGCTACGGGGCTGGGGCTGGGCAACAGCCGCCAGAAACATCTGTTCGTTCCAGAGCCGCAGAACGACTTTATTTTTTCCATCGTCTGCGAGGAGCTGGGCTTTGTGGGAGCCTGTGCGGTGATCCTGCTGTTCGTTCTTCTCCTGCTGCGGGGCATCACGCTGGCGGCCCATGCGCCCGACCGTTTTGGCGCGCTGCTGGTGGTGGGATTCGTGGTGCAGGTCGCGTTGCAGGCCGTGCTGAACATCGCGGTGGTGACCAACACCATCCCCAACACGGGGATCAGCCTGCCCTTCTTTTCTTCCGGTGGGACCAGCCTTATGATGCTTCTGGGCGAAATGGGCATCGTGCTTTCCGTCTCACGCGGAGAGACCTGACAGAAAAACTTCGACAAATTCCGGGAGAAACTCCTTTCTAAAATACGGTAAGGGCGTTTCCGTATCCGTTTGGCCCGAAAAGCCGCACCTTTGGCCCTCGTTTCGCATACCGTAGGGTATCTTTTGCGAAACGGGGGTCTTTGTATGGGCGGGAGTTTTGTGGTGACAGGCGGGCGTCCGCTGTACGGTTCGGTACGCATCCCCGCGGCCAAAAACAGCGTTCTGCCGCTGTTGGCCGCTTCGCTGCTGTGCGAAGGACCAGTGCGGCTGCGCGGAGTGCCGCACCTGCTGGATGTAGAGGCCTGCCTGAGCATCCTGCGGGGGCTGGGCTGCACGGCAGGCTGGCAGGGCGCGGATGCCGTCGTCTCCGGGGCGCCCCGCAGCAGCGTTCTGCCCCCGCGGGAGGCAGCGCAGATGCGGGCATCCATGCTGTTCTGCGCGCCGCTTCTGGCGCGTCTGGGCCGTGCTGAGACGGTCCTGCCGGGCGGCTGCCGCATCGGAGCGCGCCCCGTCGATCTGCATCTGGAAGGCCTGACTCGGATGGGGGCCAGGGAACAGCCTGCGGACCCGGGGCATCTCGTCCTTACCGCTCCCATGGGGCTGCATGGTATCGATCACACCCTGCGTTTTCCCAGTGTGGGCGCCACCGAAACGCTGCTGCTGGCAGCGGTTTCCGCCCGGGGGGAGACCGTCCTGCGCGGAGCAGCCCGGGAACCGGAAATCATCGATCTGGCGCGGTTTCTGAATTTGTGCGGCGGCCGGGTGCAGGGGGCGGGCACTTCCGTGATCCGGGTACAGGGACGGCGTGTGCTGGGTGGAGCAGCTTTCACACCGGTGCCGGACCGCATTTTTGCCTCCACGTTGGCCTGTGCCGCGGCCTCTGCCGGGGGCAGGATCGAGCTTTCCGGCTGTGCGCCGGAACTGTACGCCCCGGTGCTCGACGTATTGGAGCAGGCGGGCTGCGGCGTTGAGCGCGGCGCAGAAGGGGCGGTGGTCTCCCGGTTCGGGCAGCTGCACGGCGTGGGCCGGGTGTTCACGGGGGTATATCCCGGCCTTGCCACCGATGCGGCCCCGCCGCTGGCGGCAGCGCTGCTCTGCGCGGACAGCGGCAGCAGCATCGAGGACATCGTGTTTGAACGGCGGTTCGGCTGCGCCGAAGGCTTTGCGCGGCTGGGTGCCTGTGTCGAGGTGCGGGGGCGTACGCTCTGTATCCAACCGGCCGGTCCGCTGCGGGGAACGATGGTCTGCGCACCCGATCTGCGGGGCGGGGCGGCGCTGGTGCTGGCAGCACTGGCTGCGCAGGGAGCGGCCCGGATCGAGGGAACAGAGCATATCGAGCGCGGATATGCCTGTTTTTCTGAGATCCTGTCGGGTCTGGGGGCACGAATAGACCGGGAAACCAGCCCCAAAGCATCTACAGGGAAAAAAACCACTTCAAACAAGTAAAATCATCTTGCATTCGGAACAAAAAGATGGTACGATATAGTTATATAGTAGTGTAATATTACTCTGCGCGCGTTTTCGTGCGTGGCGCGCAGTTCTACGATAATATCCGATGGAGGACAAAGATATGGCACTCATGCTCGATGAAGAAATGGATGAAAACGTTACTACGATCAAGGTGATCGGCGTGGGCGGCGGCGGCGGCAATGCGGTGAACCGCATGGTCAGCGACGGGCTGCAGGGCGTCGAGTTTATCGCAATGAATACCGACCAGCAGGCGCTGGCCAAAAACCATGCTTCCCTCAAGGTGCAGCTTGGCTCCAAGCTGACCAAGGGCCGTGGTGCAGGCGCGGACCCTGAGATCGGCCAGCGCGCTGCGGAGGAGAGCAAGGACGAGATCGCCAATGCGCTCAAAGGTTCGCAGATGGTGTTCATCACCGCGGGCATGGGCGGCGGCACCGGCACTGGCGCTGCGCCTGTTGTGGCAGAGGTAGCCCATGATCTGGGCATCCTGACCGTAGGCATCGTTACCAAGCCCTTCTCGTTTGAGGGCAAGCGCAAGATGGGGCTGGCCGAGCAGGGCATCGCCAATCTGCTGATGCACGTTGACAGTCTGATCGTCATCCCCAACGAGCGTCTGAAGATGATCAGCCAGGAAAAGATCACGCTGATGAACGCGTTCCAGGCGGCGGATAACGTGCTGCGGCAGGGCGTCGAGTCCATCTCCGCGCTGATCAACGTCCCCGCGTTCATCAACCTGGACTTCGCGGACGTTCGTTCTATTATGAAGGATGCAGGCTATGCCCACATGGGCGTGGGCAGCGCCAAGGGCGCAGGCAAGGCCGAGAACGCCGCCAAGGCTGCCATCTCCAGCCCGCTGCTGGAGACCAGCATCGCGGGCGCGCATGGCGTCATCATCAACATTACGTCCAGCCCGGATATCGGTCTGGAGGATGTGGAGACGGCTGCCGGGCTCATCACCCAGAGCGCTCACCCGGATGCGAATATCATCTGGGGTACTGCGTTCGACGAGAACCTTTCGGACGAGATGCGCGTCACGGTGGTGGCCACTGGTTTCCAGAGTATGGCCAACGACTCGCTGCGGGACAGCATCAACAATGCGATGGGGACGCAGGCCTCGGCACCTTCGGCAGTGTTCAGCTCGGATGTCACGACTTCCAGCTCGGCCAAGTCTGCCGCAGCCAAGACTGTGGAGGAAGAAAGCAGCGACAATCGCTATTACGATGAGCTGCTGGCAATCCTGAACAAGCGCAAGTAAGCCCGCGCCCAGGAGGGGGCGCAGCTTTTGTGTGCAAGAGCGGGAGGAGGCGGCGTCATGACACGTCAGGACGTCCGGTTCCGCAGCGAACTGCTCGGATACCGGAAAACAGATGTGAAAAACTGCATGGAGCATCTCTATGCTCTGAACGCCATGGACCAGCGTCTTGCAAAGCAGACCCAGCAGGGATTGGAGGACACGATGGCGCAGATCGTACAGGAAAACAGTGCTCTGCGGCAGGAACTTGCCCGACAGAATGCCGCGCAGGTGGTCGCCTCTGCCGCTGCGGAGGATGCGCAGAGTCAGCTTGAACTCTTGAACCGGAAGCTGGCTGCCGCTCAATCCGAGATCCGTCGGTATCAGACCCGTTTGTTTGCCTGTGAACGTGCACTGCTTGCATTGCGGCGGGAGAACGCCGAACTGGAAGCTGCATGTGAAAAGGCGCGGGAAGGTACTTTGCCGCCGCCCCAGCCGCCTCAACTGCCCGTACTGGATGCTCCAGACGTGCCGGAATTTGCGGTGAGCGCAGCAGCAGAACGGATCTCTGTTCCTGCCTGTACCTCCCGCCCCGGCGCTGCGCCGGACCCGGCCGTCCCCAAGGAAGGGGGCTGGGAGCCTACAACGGAGTTGGAACGCCTCTCGGTCTTTCTGCTGGACCAGATGCAGCGCTTGATGGAGGAGTAAGCGCCCCCGATCCCCACTCATTTTCCAGAAGAATCCAAACAGGCCGCCGCATCGGGCATCTGTCCCGTATGCGGCGGCCTTTGTTTCGTTCAGCGGAATGCGCTGGTGCGGTGCTCCATCAGATAGGTGGCCGTCAGGTCTGCGATGTGCAGCTTGATGGCCAGAGGATATTTGTCGTATGCCTCCGAAATGGCAAAGCTGCCGCCCCGGGCTGCATCGTCAAAGCCGCCCATGTGCCAGCGGATGGCCACAGCCTCCTCCACTTTGAGCTTCATGAACCGCTCGATGAGGAACACACTTTTTTCCCCGTGGCCGTAGGGAAACAGGTCCTCTACGCTGTAATAAGGAACTTTTTCCCACTGACCGGTGGCATCATTTTTCACATTGCGGGTGCCGGTCTTATAATAGTTGGCCTTGCACAGATCGTGCAGCAGCGCACAGATGGCAAAGCTCTCCTCGCTTTCGCCCTCCTGGAAAAAGCTGTCGTGCAGCGCATGATAAACATTCAGACTGTGCATGCACAAACCACCTTCACAGGCTCCGTGAAAACGGGTGGACGCGGGTGCTGTGAAAAAATCGGTCTTTTTATCCATCCAGTCCAGCAGTTTTTCGCTGCCAGGGCGGGTGACATGCTGCTGGAAGATCTGGAAAAATTCTTCCCGACCGCCCATCTTATAACTCCATATCTTCCAGGATCCCCTTGAGGATGGCCAGTTCGTCGTGGCTCAGGGAGATGCCCTTGCCCATGCGGGAGCCGTCCGGGGACCAGTCGCGGATATCATATTTGGGTTCGCCGTCGTTCCAGCTGATGAGGTTGAGCTGGCGCTCCCAGCCGCGGGGACGCTGGGACAACACAGCAATGCGCTGGACGACTTCGTATTTGATCTCTGCCATAGTGCGGTACCTGCCTTTGTTTTTTCTATCATAATAAGGGAAGTGCCGCGAGATTTCAACTGGTAAATGGTAAAATTATGAAAAAACTTTTTGGCAAAATTGTGACGTCCGCTGTTTGCCAGGCAGAACGGCGGCGAAAATCATATGCGCGGCACCGTATCAGTAGGTGGCTTCCTCCCGCCACTCGACGAGCCGCAAAACCGTTTCCTGGTCCTCCTGCGTGGGGCGGGCGCGCCGGGGCGGCACGCCGCGGGCATCCACAACATTGTTTTCCGGCTGATAAAATGCCATCAGACCCGGCGAGGTCCCGTCCAGAAAATCCGCGGCGTTTTTCTGCCGGGAGGGGGCAGGGGTGCCGTCAGTCATGGGGATCCCGCTTTGCGGAACGCTGTCTGCTCCGGGATGAGGCGTCTGGCCCGGGACTTCGGGCGGCGGAAGCTGGACTCCGGGGTTGTCTGGCTGAGAGGGCGGTTCGATCTGAGGCTCGCGGCCCAGCGGCGGGCTGACCCGGCTGCTGGAAGGGCCGAGCTGCCCGGGTTTTCCCGGAAAGTTTTCCATTTCGTGACGGATGAAGGGGGTCAATGTGTTCATATTGTTTTACACCTCCGCCGCTAGTATGCCCAACAAAGAAAAGAATACTCCCGATAGCAACCCCACGGATTCAGCGCAAATCAAGCCCCCTCCGTCCGCTCGCGCTTCTTGCCTCTCCCAGAGGGAGAGGCAAGAAGCGCCCTACGGCAACGCGGGCGCAGCCCCCGCGCGCGGGAGCGCGCAAACGCTGGCCGCCGCCTCCCGTCTGACCCACAAACTCGCCCGCCCATCGCGGATGCGATGGGCGCAGTAAAAAGTTTTTCGGTTCCTTTTTTCAAAAAGGAACAAAATAAGCCCCCGTCACACTTCAATCTCCACCGTGCTCCCTCCGCTCCGCGCTTTGCGTACCACGATCTGGCGGTCGATGCGCTCTTTGAGTGCGGAAACATGGGAGATGATGCCCACCAGCCGGTCCCCCTCGGTCAGCCCGGCCAGGACGCGCAGAGCCTGCTCGAGCGCCTCCTCGTCCAGTGAGCCGAACCCTTCGTCCAGAAACAGAGCATCCAGCCGGATACCACCTGCTGTGCGCTGCACCTCGTCCGAAAGCCCGAGGGCCAGTGCCAGCGATGCCAGAAAGCTCTCGCCGCCGGACAGAGTCTTGACGCTGCGCCGCGTTCCATTGTAGTGGTCGACGACACCCAGATCCAGCCCGGACTGACTGCGCTGGTTTTCTGCGCCGATGCGTTCCAGCTCGTATTGCCCGGCGGTCATCTGCATCAGGCGGGTGTTTGCATGGATGAGGATGCGGTCCAGACAGGCCATCTGGATGTAAGCCTCCAGCCGTATTTTTTGCTTGCTGTTCAGTGTGCCGCCTGCGGTGGCGGCCAGTGCGCTGACCCATTGCCAGTGGTGTTCCAGCTCTTCCCGCTCAGCTGAATGCTTCCGATAGAGTGCGGCGGCGCTGCGGTCCGGTTGGAGCCGCGCGGCCAAAGCCTCTTTTTGTTCGCGCAAGGCGGTGCGGCGGGCCGTCAGTTCGGCCTCCTGAATGCGCAGTGCGTCCAGTTCTTTTTCCGATAAAAGCCCGCCCGGAGCGCTGTGCTGCTGCGCCTCCAGGGCATGGACCGCAGCCTCGGCGGCAGAACAGCGCTGCTCCGCGTCCTTCAACGCAGCCACGGCCCGGTCATAGGACGTGCGCAGCGCATCCCGGCGCTGTTCCAGCGCGGACAATGCCTGACGGGCAGTCTCCCGGTCTGCGAACCGCAGAGAGGTTTTCCGCGCGGCAGCCTGTTCCGCCAGTGCTTTGGCGCGCGCCGCGAGGGCGGCCGCGTTCTGACCGGTCTGCTCCGCCTGAGCGGCAAGCTCGGCGCGCTGTTCTGCTTTCTGGCGGCGCTGACGGTCCAGAACGGCCCGGCGGGAACAGTCTGCCTGCGCTCTTTGCAGGTCACGAATACAGGCCGCCTGTCCGTTCTGGACCCGAATGCGTTCTTCTTCCAGCGCTTCCCGCAGCAGCGCAAAGGTCAGCGGAACAGG
>JBJERT010000063.1:0-1581 GCA_051882435.1 Faecalibacterium sp. | reverse complement strand
GTGTGCGGGCCATTTCCAGTGCCTGAGCGGCCTCCTGATACGCCTTTTGTGCCTGCCGGGCGGCCTGGGTCTTGCTCTGGCAGTCGGCGAGGCTCCCGGAAAGGCGCCACAGTGCCTCGGCGCGCTGGGCAAGCTGCTGCTGCTGGTGTTCCAGTGCCACGCGCTGGACCTCGGCGTTTTCGAGTGCGGCCAGCTCTGTCTCTCCAGCCGCCAGCGCGGCGTCCGCTTTTGCGGTCTGCTCCCGCAGAGCGTCCGCTTTCTTCTGCTGGGCCTGCGCGTCGCTCTGTACCCGCAGGGCGCTCTGATGCAGAGCCTCCGCCGCTTCACAGTCCGCGAGCGCGGCCCGGAGCTGTTCCAGCTCTCCGGCCATGGCTTCGAGCCGGGCCGGGTCCTCCGCATGACGGGCGGCTTCGGTGCGGGCGTTCTCCCGCAGGGGCAGCAGTCCCGTCAGCTCAGCCCGCTTTTGCGTCAGCAGCCGGGCCAGAGCGTCGGCGGCCTGCGCCGCGCCGGTCTGACGCTGGACGGCTTCGAGCTGCGTTTCGGTCTCGCGCAAGGTCCGCTCCGCAGCGGCGGCGTCGGCCTCCTGCCGTGCCACCAGACCGTCCAACTGCGCGAGCACTTCGTCGGGGTGGGTCTGCGCGCTGAGCTGGCGCAGGGTCTCGGCCTCCGGGTCGTCGGGCGCGAACTGTACGCCGGACAGGATCTGTTCCAGACGCCCATCCAGTGCGATACGCTGCTGGCTCAGGCGGGCGCTCTCCTCCTGCAACCGCTCCTGGAGCTGCTGGTAGTGCTGGGAGCGGAACAGCTTTCGGAAGATACGGCTGCGCTCCTCTGTAGAGGCGTTCAGCAGCCGGGTGAACTGGCCCTGTGCGATCATGGCGATCTGGGAAAACTGACTGTAGTCCAGCCCGATCAGCTCCGTGATGGCGGCAGTTACATCCCGGGGACGGGTGACAGGAGGACGGCCATCGGGGTAGGTCAGGCAGGCGTCGGCCTTTTCGGTGGTGAAGCCGCCGCCCCGGGCCTTGGGGCGCGGATAATCGGGGTTGCGCCGCACCGTGTAACGCTGGCCGTTCAGCTCAAATTCCAGCTCCACGAAGGTGGGAGTGCGGTCGTCCGCGTATTTGCTGCGCAGCATGGCGCCATCCCGTACGCCGCCGCTGGAATGGTCATAGAGCGCATAGGTAACAGCATCAAAAAGAGTGGTCTTGCCCGCGCCCGTGTCGCCGGTGATAAGGTACAGTCCACCGCGGCCTAACTGCTCCAACGGCAGCACGGTAAGCCCGGCATACGGCCCGAAAGCCGAGAGGGTCAGCTTGAGCGGTCTCATGCGTCCTCGCCCTCCTTCCAGATCTGTTCGATCAAAGCCCGGCAGAACTGCGTCTGTTCCTCGGAAAGGGGCTGATTGTTCTGCGCTTCATAGAAGGCGGCAAAGTGTTCCAGCGGGCTGGTACTGCTGTGTGTCAGAAGCGCAGAGCCTTCCACAGAGCGCTGTTCCCGGGTGCGGCGGTTGTCGTAGTCCAGCCGCATGAGATTGGGATAGATGACCCGCAGCCGGGCCATGGCCTCCGGTACGTCCTG
>JBJERT010000062.1:0-1966 GCA_051882435.1 Faecalibacterium sp. | reverse complement strand
CTCCCGTTCGCGCCGCCCGTTACAGCTCCGCTTTCTCCGCCTTGGGCAGCAGGTTCGCGCGCTCCAGCGCGGGCCGCAGGGCCAGATACAGGACCACCACGCAGACCGTAGAGGCGACGCTGTTAACGAAGGTCACGCCGCCCGCGATCTTGGACAGCGCCTGCGCCACGGTGTACTCCTGACCAAAAATATAGACATTGCGGAAGTAGCCGAGGAAGGGGTCGGTCAGCACGTTGAGCAGCAGACCGGAGGCCGCCGCGGCCACGACCTTGGGCAGGTAGCCCTTGGCATGGCGGTCCAGACTGCGCAGGCGAAAGACCTTGTGCGCGACCGCGCCGCAGGTGATGCCGATGATGAACTTGAGCACGAAGGTCGTGACGGCATAGCCCGGATCACCGGCCAGAATATCCGCCAGCGCCAGGCCGATGGCGCCCGCCAGACCGCCGGACACGCCGTCCAGCAGCAGGGCGGTCAGCGCCGTGAAGGTATTGCCCAGGTGGAAGGACGACCCGCCATAAAACGGGATGCGGAAGAACAGATAGGCCACAAGGCTCAGCGCAGCCATAACGCCGGTGAGCGCCAGCTCGTGGACGGTGAAGGTGCGCTTGTACAGCACACTGGCGAACAGGATCACGATGACGACGGCGGCCAGCAGCAGCCACATTGCGGTGGTAGACATGATTTCCCCTCCTGTTTGAATGAAAAGACTACAAAATGAGTCTGTTTTTCGTTTGGTACTTGACTTTTTGGTTCCGCGCGGGTATGCTCCTATTATACGCAGAACTGGCACCATGAAAATATCCAGAACAAAGTTTTTTTATGGGGTCAGTTTGGAGAAAGCGCTAAAAAACAAAAAGGGGATTTGGCAGAAAGAGCAGGCCGGGCCTCTTTTGCGAAACGAAGGAGACTCCCCATGGAAAACATCTCTCCCGCGCTTCTGGCGTGGTTCGCGCGCAACCAGCGCGTACTGCCCTTCCGGTCCGACCCCAGTCCCTACCACGTCTGGCTGAGCGAGATCATGCTCCAGCAGACGCGGGTGACGGCGGCGCTGCCGTACTACGAGCGCTTTGTGCGGGAGCTGCCGGATATCCCGGCGCTGGCGGCCTGCGAGGAGGAGCGCCTGCACAAGCTCTGGGAGGGTCTGGGCTACTACAGCCGGGTGCGCAACCTGCAAAAGGCCGCGCGCATCGTGTGCGAGCGGTACGGCGGGCAGCTCCCTGCCGATCTGGATGCCCTGCGCGGCCTGCCCGGCATTGGGGACTACACGGCCGGGGCCATCGCGTCGATCAGCTTTGGCATCCCGGCCCCGGCGGTGGACGGCAACGTGCTGCGAGTATTTGCCCGGCTGTACAATGACGCTTCGCTCGTTACCGACCCGGCGGTGCGCCGCAGCTTTACCGCGCGGGTCATGGAGCACCAGCCGCCGGAAAGGCCCGGCGACTACAATCAGGCCCTGATGGAGCTGGGCGCGCTGGTCTGTGTGCCCAACGGCGCGCCGCTGTGTGAGCGCTGTCCGCTGGCTGGGCTGTGCGAGGCCCGCCGGGCAGGCACGGCGCTGGAGCTGCCGCGCAAGGCCGCGCCCAAAGCCCGCCGTGTTATGCCCGTGACCGTGGCGCTGGTGGAAAGCCCCGCCGGGTTCCTGCTGCAAAAACGGCCGGAGAAGGGGCTGCTGGCCGGGCTGTGGCAGCCGGTGCTGTGGGAGGGGCGGCGGCTGTCCGCCGCCGAGCTGCCTGACGCGCTGGCGGAGCTGGGGCTTATGACCGGCGGAGCCGTGCCGGAGCCGCTGCCGCCCGCAAAGCATGTGTTCAGCCACATCGAATGGCAGATGTCCGGCTGCGCGCTGCGGGTGCCCGCGCAGCCCGCGCCCCCGGGCTGCGTCTGGGCCAGCCGGGAGCAGCTGCGCACCGAGTACACGCTGCCCAATGCGTTCAAGGCTTACAAGGCGGGGATGCGGTGAGGGTTTTTT
>JBJERT010000061.1:5959-9494 GCA_051882435.1 Faecalibacterium sp. | reverse complement strand
CGATGACCTCGGGGCCGTTCTTGCCGATGTAGGCGGGCACCTCCACCATGGCGTCATAGGGCATGTTGGGGATGGCGCCGCGGTTTTCGGTGATGACGAGGAACCGGGCCTTGGTGTCGTTCTTGAGCGCAATGGCCAGGTCTGCGATCCAGTCGCCGTGGCTGCCCGCATAGAACACCTTCTCGTCGATCTCGCCGGTGGCCAGATACTTGTCGATGCCCTCGAACAGGTTCTTTTCGCGGGTCTCCATGACCTCGTTGGCGCGGGTGTGGTTGGGGTCGGAGTGCTCCACGAACTCCTTGCTCTGCAGGTAGTAGTTCAGATAGGTATTGGGCAGGTACTCCGGGAAGTTCTCCATGATCTCATACACGCCCTTCCAGACGTAGTACCAGCTGCCGCGGGTGTGGCGGTTGCCCTCCGCGCCGGTGTCCTTTTTGACGCCCACGCCCAGCGCGGCCTTGTCCTTGAGATAGGCATCCGGCAGAAGGATCTGGTGCTCCTTGATGTAGGCGCGCAGGGTGGGCATCAGGTCCTGGCCCTTGTACTCGATGGAGGTGAACCAGCCGAAGTGGTTCAGTCCGAAGTAATCGTAGACGATCTCCTTCTTGTCCTTGATGTTCATGGCCGCGGCCACCACGTCGATGATGGCAATGGGCATATCGCAGATATTGATGATGCGTGCCTTCGGGCGCAGCTTGCGGCAGGCCTCGGAAACGATGGCCGCCGGGTTGGAGTAGTTCAGGATCCAGTAATCCGGCTTCGCGTATTTCTCGGCGTCGTCAATGACCTTGATCATCGGGAAGATGGTGCGCATGCCGTAGGCCAGACCGCCGCAGCCGCAGGTCTCCTGACCCACGCAGCCATGGCGCAGGGGGATCTTCTCGTCCTGCTCCCGCATGGCGTACTTGCCCACGCGCATCTGCGCAAATACAAAGGACGCGTCCTTGTAGGCAGTCTCCACATCAGTGGTCACGACCAGCTTGATGCCGGACTTCAGCTCTTCTCTCAAAATCCAGTCCACCACGACGGCGACCTTGTCCTGACGCTCCTTATCGATATCGAACAGGCGGATCTCGTCCACCTGCAGCTCGTCACGGCGCAGGGCGATGGATTTGACGATACCGGCGGTGAAGGTGCTGCCGCCGCCAACGATGGTAATGATCATAACAGTTCTTCCTTTCTCTTCTTATCACGCTTGTGTCCGGGCATCAGAGCTTTGCGAGCTGGTTCTCCACAGCCTGATGCACCTCGGCGACCTGAAGGCCATAGATGATCTGCACACCGTCGTCCTTCTTGACGATGCCGCGGTTCTCGGTCCGGTTGATGAGGGACTCGTCCAGCAGAGAGGGGTCCTTCATGACGACACGCAGGCGGGTGATGCAGTTCTCCACCGAGAGGATGTTGGATTTGCCGCCCAGACCATTGATGATATTCATGGCCATCTCATCGGAGCCTGCGGAGGCGGCGGAGCGGACCTCCACCTTTTCCCCGCCCCCGGCGGGCAGGACGCCCGCGGACTGCGGCTCGCCCTCACGGCCGGGGGTATGGTAGTTGAACTTCTTGATCAGGAAGCTGAACACCACGAAGTACACCACGATCTGCACCGCGCCCAAGATCCACATCAGCGGCATGCGGACGGTCTTGTCCGCGTTGGCGATGTTGGTCAGGATGCTGGACAGGATATTGCCGTTCCACAGGGCGATGACGCCGAACACCTTGAGCAGGGCCATGAACAGGCCCGCGATGCAGGCATGGACAAAGTACAGCAGCGGAGCCGCAAAGATAAACATGAAGTCGATCGGCTCGGTGATGGTAGCCAGCATGGCGGTGACCACCAGCGGGATGATGGTGGAAGCGGTCTTTTTGCGGTTCTCGGGATACGCCGTGTAGATGAAGGCCGCGCCGATGCCCGCGTAACCGAACATCTTGGTAAAGCCGATGGAGGTATAATAGATGCTGTCGGAGAACTGCTCGACGGGCAGGTTCATCTCGGCCATGACGATGGGATAGGCGCCCGCGATGGTCGTCTCACCCAGCTGGAGCACGCCGCCCAGATCCGAGAACTGGAACGGAGTATAGACCAGATGGTGCAGGCCGGTGGGCAGCAGCAGACGCTCGAGGAAGCCATAGAGGAACAGGCCGAAGGCACCGGTGCCCTTGATAAAGCCGCCCAGCGCGCTGATCCCGCCCTGAATGATGGGCCAGACGGTGTTGCTGACCAGCGCAAAAACCATGGCGATGAGCACCAGGCAGACGAAGGAGAAGTTGGCGCCGGAATAGATCTGCATCACGCCCTTGAAGCGCTTCTGGGAGGTGCGGTTGAACACCCAGCCCACGATGCAGCCCAGAATGATGCCGCCGAACACGCTCATGTCCACGCACTGGATGCCCAGGATGCGGGTCTGGCCGGTGCCGATCAGGCCCAGCAGCGGCCGCTCCTCCGCCAGCGTACCGGTGAGGGTGAGCAGCGTGTTGGAGCTGAACAGATACATCAGATAGGTCATGAAGCCCAGCAGGGCGGCCTTGTGCTTGTCCGTCTTGGCCAGCGCCGCGGGCAGGCCGATGACAAAGATCACGCCAAGGTTATTGATGATGCCCATGACCGCGTTATACAGCATCTTGCCAAAGAACTGGATGGGGGTCCACTTGAGGAAGGGCAGCGCCCCGGTGATGGTGCTGTTGGTCAGCAGCACACCCACGACGATCAGGATGCCCGCCGCGGACAGATACATCAGCGGCTGCACCATGGCCTTGGAGAAGGTCTCCAGAGCGCCCATGATCTTCTTTTTCATTGTGTGATTCTCTCCTTAATTGCGTTTGGGTGGATGGTCGGACAAGGGGTCTCTATCTCCTGACCTGCCGCGGGCCACGCGCGCATCTGGCGCGCGGCGGGTCATTCGTCGATCTGAAGGATGCGCGTGAGGTGGATGAGCAGATAAAATCGCTCCTGCTTGCTCAGGGTATGGGCCAGCGCCTTCTGCACATACTGGTCCATCCGGTCCAGAAAGGTCTGGTGCCGCGGGTCCTGCGCCAGCAGATACTCATAGACGAAATCTTCCTCATCGGAATGCCAGGTGGTATTCTGCTGGATGCGCTGTGCCAGAAATTTCAGGTGGGTGGTCAGCCGCATGGCGTCCAGGCTGTCCGGGTCCAGCGTCACGCCGTAGACCTCCCGGATGATGTCCCGGGTCGCGCCCACGAACTTGAGCACCCCATAGGCCGCGTTGCGGTCCACCGACAGGGAGACCAGATGCAGCGCCACATATCCGGCCTCGTCGTCCGGCAGGCTCACGCGGCACCGCTGCTGGATGATCTCCAGCGCACGGCAGCCCAGCGCGTACTCCTTGGGGTACAGCAGCCGGGTCTCGTTCCGCAGCAGGTTGGGCAGCGAAACGCCCTTTTCCTGCCGCTCGATGGCAAAGCTGATATGGTCGATGAGGGAAAGGGTGGCCTGATTGCTCATATAGAAGCCCTCCCGCTCGGCCAGGGCCAGGATCTCCTCGGCGGCGGCCATCACGTCCGGCCGCACGTCCTG
>JBJERT010000061.1:0-5859 GCA_051882435.1 Faecalibacterium sp. | reverse complement strand
AACTTCCCCCATTGAGAACTCATGCCTGATCGAACAGTAACACGGAATATTTCCTTTTTTCGAGCTTATTATAACAATTCCTGCGCGCCCCTGTCAATCGGCACAGTCTCACAATTCTTTTTTCCAAAAATTGTGCAGTCTGACTGCCGGGAACGCCGGAACCCCCTTCTCCCCTCTTGACGCGCCGTCCAAAAAAGTTTATGATACAAAAACAGTAGGGATAAGGGAGAGGATCACGATGTTACGATTGCAAAAAAGCGGGCGGCAGGGCACGGCGCTGCGGGCCTTGCGGGCCGCCGCGCCCCGGACCGTGCCGGTGCTCACGGGATATTTTGTACTGGGGCTGGGCTACGGCATCTATGCTCAGTCGCTGGGGCTGCCGGTATGGTACCCCATGCTGATGGGGACGGTGGTCTACGGCGGGTCGCTGGAGTTCGTGCTGGCGTCGCTGCTGCTGGGGGCCTTCGACCCGCTGCCCGCCTTCCTGATGGCGTTGATGATCCAGGCGCGGCATCTGTTCTACGGTCTGGCGATGCTGGAACGCTACAAAGGCTATGGCTGGCGCAGCATCTACCTGATCTTTGCCATGAGCGACGAGACCTTTTCCATCACCTGCTCGGCCGAGCCGCCGCAGGGCGTGGACCGGGGATGGTTCATGTTTTTTATCACGCTGCTGGATCAGTGTTATTGGGTGCTCAGCGCCGGGCTGGGCGCGGCCGTGGGCGCGGTGCTGCCCTTCAGCACCGAAGGGGTGGATTTCGTGATGACTGCCATGTTCGTCGTCATTTTTATGGAGCAGTGGCAAAAGGAGCGCCAGCATGCCGCGGCTCTGATCGGGCTGGCCGCGCCTGCGGCCTGCCTTGCGGTGTTCGGAGCGGACCGGTTCCTCCTGCCCGCCATGGCCTGCATCCTTGTGCTGCTGCTGGTGCTGCGCCGGCCCCTTGAACGCGCCGAAGGAGGAGAAAAATCATGATGACGCCCATCCAGCAGTTCTTGACCATCGGCGTGTGCGCACTGGCGACCATGCTCACGCGGTTCCTGCCGTTCCTGGTGTTTTCTTCCCGCGGACAGCAGCCCCCTGCCGTGGTGCGCTACCTGGGGCGCGTGCTGCCTGCCGCCATCTTCGGGATGCTCATCGTCTACTGCCTCAAGGGGGTCTCCCTCACCTCCGGCAGCCACGGCCTCCCCGAAGCGCTGGCGATCCTTGTCACGGTCGGCCTGCACCGCTGGAAACACCACACACTGCTCTCCATCGCGGGAGGGACGGTGTGCTATGTGGTGCTGATCCAGACGGGGCTTTTGTCCCTTTTCTGAGCCTTAGAAACTGCTTTCACCGCTTCCGCCGCAGCAGCAGGACGAAACCCACCACCGCCGCCGTGAGAAGCACCACCGGCCACGCAAAGACCAGCCAGACCGCCAGACTTTGCAGCCCGTCCGCAAACGCGGACCAGCCCTGCCCGAACGCACGGACGATGCGCTCCCCAAAGCCTTCGGGCGCGGCGGTATACTCCTGTACCTCGTACAGGGAAATGGTGACCGTACAGCACGCCACCTGCCGGGCATACCAGTCCAGCTGGCTCTGCCAGCTCTCGATCTGATACTGCACGTCGCTCAGGCTGGATTCGATCTGAAGCAGGTCGCTCAGGGTCTCGGCCTGAGCCTGCATCTGCTGGAGCCGGGTACGCTGCGCCTTGAGGTTCTCCAGCCGGGCCTCCACATCCATATAGGAGGCCGTCACGTCCTCTGCCTGCTCGCTGCGGTTCAGCAGCTTGCCCGCCGCCGCGGCAGTATCCAGAAAGCTGGTGTAGTTCTCCTGCGGGACCCGGAGCGTCATGGACAGGCTGCGGCCATCCTCCGACCCGGCAGCCTCGCTGCTGGATTCCAGATATCCCCCGGCTTCCGTCAGCGCCTCGTCCAGCGCAGCGCGCGCGGATTCATAGTCCTTGCTTTCCAGCGAAAGGTCCGCCCGATAGATGATCTTGGCGCTGTCCGCTTCGGACACATCCCGGGCGGCAGCGGCCTCGCCCTCAGTCAGAGCGGTGCCGCCGTCGGTCAGGCCGTTGGCCGTGTCCAGTTGATAGCTCACGGCGGTCGGCTGGCCGGAACGGGCGGCATAGACCGCGCCCACCGCAGCGGACGAAGAAGCCTCTTCCGCGCCCCCGGCGATCAGCGTAGCGCCGCTGCGCGACACCAGCGCGCTGACACACACCACGCCCACCACAAAGCAGGCGGCCATCTCCAACACGCGGCGAAGCGGGAACCGCACCGCTTTGGATGCCGCCTTCCGGGGCTTGTGCGCCGGTGCGGCGCTCTGCGGGGCACCGGCCTGCATCGCCATCAGACGGGCTTTCAGGTCCTCCGGGACATGGAGGTCGTCCACCTCCATTTTATATTCATACCACCTCATCTTCGATCTCCTCCTTCAGCATCGTATGTAACTGAGCACGGGCACGCCGCAGCCAGCTCAGCACCGTATTGGTGGGCGCGCCCAGCATCCGGCCCACCTCCGCAGCCGTGTATCCCTCGTAGTAGTGGAGATAAATGGCGTTGCGGTAATTTTCCGGCAGCGCCCGCACCGCATCGAGCACACCGGTGTCCTCATTCTCCGGGGCGGGAAGATTTTCGTCCAGCTCCGTGTCCTTCTGGTGCGCCGCGCGGGTCAGGTCGCGGCAGCGGTTGATCGTGACCCGCAGCAGCCACGCTTTCAGATGTTCTTCACTCTCGAAGCCGCCGTGGTAGTTCAGCAGCTTCTCATAGACGTCCTGCACCACGTCCTCGGCATCCGCCGGGCAGGCGCAGTGATGCATGGCGGCGCGGTAGACCGCGTCGCTGTAACGCTGTACGGCCAGCGCAAAAACCTCTTCCTTCTTTAGCTGTCCCATCGCTCTTACACTCCTTTGAAACCCTGCGCGGGGGCAGGACCGGCGCGCGCCGGTCAGGGGGACATTCACTCAGGATACGTTTGAGCGGTCCCAAATATTGCATATGTTTTCCATCTGAGAGAAATGTGTTCCGGCAGACGGCCCCCACTGCCGAATGCCGCAGTTTCGGATAGTATACCATGGATCGCGCAAAAACAAAAGAGCTTCTCCCCCGCTGCGCGGCCGGAAAAGCTCTGGAAGTTCCTGTCATTTTTTTCGTTCGGGATAGACGAATGGGTCATGGAAATAGACCCACACCAGCTCTGCCGTCATGAAGCACCAGATGATCGGCTCGCAGAGGATGACGGCGTCATAGGCGAACCGCGGGATGAACACCGCCACGAAAATGACCTTGCCCACGAACTCGATGACGCTGGAGATCAGCGGCAGCACCTTCTGGCCCAGGCTCTGGAGCGCGTAGCGGGTGGCGAGCAGAACGCCCAGCACCGCGTAAAAGGGTGCCGTCCACTGGAGGTAGCGCGCGCCGTTCTGGAGCACCACTGCCTCGCTGGAACCGGAGACGAAGCCCACCATCCACTCCGCCGTGCCCCGCATCAGCAGCGTGGCCACCACGGCCACGCCCACGGAGAACAGCCAGATCTCCTTCATGCCCCGGCGCACCCGCTCCGGCTGGCCCGCGCCGCGGTTCTGGGAGACAAAGGTGGACCCGGCCGAGGCCATGGCCAGCAGCGGCATATCGGTGAAGCAGAACAGCTTGCGCGCCGCCGTATGGCCCGCGATGACCAGCGTGCCCAGCCCGTTGATGCCGTATTGCAGGATGACCGAGCCTGCCGAAACGATGCTGCTCATCAGGCCCATGGAGATGCTCTGGGTGAACAGCTCCCAGTACAGATGCCGTCCCACGCGGAAATGCTCCCGGCCGGGGATGAGGATCCGGGTCTTTTTCAGGATATAGCCGAGGCACAGCAGCACCGAGATGCCCTGCGCGACCACCGTGGCCACGCCCGCGCCCCGGACGCCCATGCCCAGACCCACGATGAACCACAGGTCCAGCGCTACGTTCAGCACTGAGGAGAGCACCAGGAACAACAGCGGCATCACGCTGTTGCCGATGGCCCGCAGCAGCCCCGCGCAGAGATTATAGGCGAACATGACCAGGATGCCCAGGTCGATGATGTGGATGTAGCTGTAGGCGTCCTCCAAAATCTCGGCGGGGGTATCCAGCAGCTCCAGCAGAGGGCGCAGCCCCACCAGCCCCGCCCCCGTGATGACCAGCGAGGCCGCCAGACCGATGACGATGGACCCGGCCACCGTCCGTTTGAGCAGGTCGGTATCCTGCGCGCCGTAGGAGCGCGCCGCAACGATGGCCAGCCCGTTGCCGATGCCCAGCCCAAAGCCCACCAGCAGCTCATAGATGGAGCCGCAGGAGCCGATGGCGGCCAGCGCCGTGTCGCCCAGCACGTTGCCCACGATCATGGTGTCCACCGTGTTATACAGCTGCTGGAACAGGTTGGAGATCAAAATCGGGATCATGAACAGCAGCAGGCTCTGGAAGATCGGCCCGTGCATCAGGTCCACGTTCCCGCTCAGAAAGGAAGGTCTGCGGGTCTGGGTATGCTCCATCCTAGTGTCCTCCGTCGATTCGTTTTCAACAAAAGAAACTGCGCCGCTGCCCGCTCTGGCCCCGCGGGAGCGGGGCAGGCGGTACGGGGGCGCAGAGAAAAACGGGGGTGCGGAGCAGCTCTCAGAGAGCCGCTGCCTCAAAGCCGCGGGCCGTGAGGACCTGCACACTGTCGAAGCCCGCAGCGCGGACCGCGGCGGCGGCCTCCTCGAAGCCGAAGGTCAGAGCCTCGGCGCGGTGCGCGTCCGCGGTAATGAGGACCTTGCCGCCCATGGCATGCCACTCGGCCAGCAGCCACGGCCCGGGGAAGAAATCCTTGCGGTAGCCGCGGTAGACCGCGCCGGTGTTCACCTCCAGCAGGCAGCCGCTGGCCTGCGCGGCGGCCAGCGCGCGGAGCGCCGCGGCCTTGTAGCGGGGAGACTCTTCATCGAAGAAGGAGCCGTCGGCGTTCAGCTTTTTGATGAGGTCGATGTGGCCCAGGATATTCGGCTTCTGCGCGGCCACCTGCTCGACCGAAGCGAAATACTGCTCCGCCGCGGCCAGACCGTCGCCGCCGAAGTCGTCGTCGATGCAGGCCCGCAGGTCCTGCGGGCGGAAGTCGATCTCATAGTATCTGCCCGTTTTGGGGCCGTGGAGGTAATGGACGCTGCCGATCCAGTAATCGTAGCCCACACGCTTGTCGTCCGAGAACAGATCCCATTCCAGACCGCAGAGGATATCCACCTTGCCCTTATATTCCGCCTTGAGCTTGGCGATGGTGGCCTTGTACTGGGCGGTGCGGCTGGGAGACATGCAGTACTCCCGGTCGCAGGGGGTGTGGCTGTGGCCGGAGAAGCCCAGCGTCGTCAGACCCTGCGCGCACGCGGCCGAGGCCATCTCCTGCAAGGTATTTTTGCCGTCGCACAGCGTCGAGTGGCAATGGACACTGGACTTCCTGAAATCTGTCATAATGGGATCACTGCATCCTTTCCTGTTTGACCTTGTGGTCGATCACATGTCGTTTTTCCAACTCACGGGTGATATCCTCCACCGTGATGCCGGCCTGTACCATCAGCACCAGCACATGGTATGCCAGATCGCTGATCTCGTAGATGGTCTCTTCTTTGTCCTCTTTTTCGCCCGCGATGATGACCTCGGTGCATTCCTCGCCCACCTTTTTCAGGATCTTTTCCTTGCCCTTCTGGAACAGATAGGTGGTGTAGCTGCCCTCCTGCGGGCGGTCGCGGCGGCCTTCGATCAGGTCATACAGCCCCCGCCAGCTGAACTGCTTCAGCTCCGGGGAGACATAGACCGGCTGGAAAAAGCAGCTCTCCGCGCCGGTGTGGCAGGCGGGGCCGTCCTTGACCACCTCCACCA
>JBJERT010000060.1:0-9518 GCA_051882435.1 Faecalibacterium sp. | reverse complement strand
ACCCCGCCGGGCACAGGGGTAATGGCTTCCACGAGAGGTTCGGCTTCGTCAAAGCGCACGTCGCCGCAGAGCTTGCCTTCGGCGTTGACGTGGATGCCCACATCGACCACGACCTGCCCGGGGCGCAGACACTCCGCGCCGATGGCTCCCTGTTTGCCCAGCGCCGCAATGAGCACGTCCGCTTCCCGGCAGAGGGAGGGCAGGTCCTGCGTACGGGAGTTGCACATGGTCACCGTTGCGTTTTTGCGGTCCAGCATCATAGCGGCAGGCTTGCCGACGACAAGGCTCCGGCCTACCACTACGGCGCGTTTGCCCGACAGCGGAACGCCATAATGCTCCAGGATCTCGATACATGCCTGTGCGGTGCAGGGGGCAAACCCCAGCTCCCGGTTGGTAAATACGCCCGCCAGAGAAGCATCCGTGATGCCGTCGATATCCTTTTCCGGGGCAAGGGCGGCACGAATCACAGCGTCGTCGAACTGACGGGGCAGCGGGCGGAACAGCAGACAGCCATGGATGCTCTTATCCGCGTTGATCTGAGCCAGCAGTTCCAGCAGCTCCACCTGCTGCGCATCAGCGGGCAGGAGGAACGAACGCACACCGACGCCGACCTTGGCGCATCGTGCTTTTACACCGCGCTCATAAGACAGATCATCCTCCCGCTCCCCGACGCGCACGACGGCCAGCGTCGGCTCGACGCCCTGCGCCTTGAGCTGGGCACACAGCGCAGCCGAGGCCTCATTCATCGCGGAAACAACGGGCGCTCCTTTCAGTATAGTAGCCATATCATTTCTCCATCAGTTTCTTTGAAATTTGAGCGAATACTTTGTCTGCCAGAGGGACAAATTCGTCCAGCAATTCGTTCGCCTGCGCGTTGAGCGCTCCGGCGTGGGCGGTGTCGGACATCAGGCGGGTGTTGATAAAAACATTCAGGCTTGCCGCCTGCAGAGCGGCGCGGCAGAGCGCCGCCGCGCATCCGGCATCGGAGACCGCCAGCGCGCTGCCCTTGGCGGCATACTGTTCCACGAGCCGGATGCCTTCGGCGCAGCGCTGCATGATCTCCAATGGGACCGTGCACGCGCCTTCCAGAGCCTCGGCCAGAACGGCTGCTTTGTGCGCGGCCTGCTCAGGGGTGTCCTTCGGCAGGCCGTAGGCTGCGGCCAATGGGGCAAACGCCTCTGCATCGGCCTGGACCAACTGTTCGAGCCGGGCGCGCAGGGCCTCTGCTTGGGCGTTCAGCTCCTGGATCTCCTGCTCGACCGCGGCATACTTCTTTTTGCCGACAGTCAGGCTGCCCACCATATTCCCGAGCGCTACGCCAGCCGCGCCCACCAGCGCGGCAGTGCCTCCGCCGCCCGGTACGGGGGCCTTGCCGGACAGTTCTGCCAGAAACTGTTCACAGCTCATTTTCATCAGTTCCATGATAGATCCCTCCCTCTGTGATCACGAGATCGAGCCGCCAGTCGGTCGGCTCTACGGAAGCTGCTTCCACCCGCTGCGCTTCGAATGCGATGCCTATTTTTGCGGCGTGGATGCAGCGAGGCAGGAAACGGTCATAATAGCCCTTGCCCATGCCCACGCGGCGGCACTGCGCATCGAAAGCCGTGCAGGGGACCAGCACCAGGTCCAACTCTTCGGGGGCGAGCAGGCGCGCACGGGCCGGTACCGGGGTGCGGATGCCATAGCGCCCCGTTTCCCAGCCATCGACAGGCGCCGGGACCGCGGCGATGAGAGAAAAATTCTCTCCGCATACCGGGTAGGCGACCGTCTTGCCCAGACGGACAGCCTGTTCCAGCAAAACGGAAAGGTCTGCCTCGCCTCCAAAGGATGTATAGGCAAGAAGGACCCGAGCGCGGCGGAAAGCCTCCTGCTGCGCGGCGCAGGCGCAGATCGAGGCGTTCGCGGCGGCCCGTGCCGCGGGGGTCAAGGCTCTGCGCGCGGCGATGCCGGCGGCTCGCTGAGCCTGTTTTGGGCTGAAAGAGATCATAAATGACCGACTCCTTTTCTTTGCACGATTCCGTGCAGAAAAAGTCTCCGATTTTCTATGCCGGGAGCATGGAAGAAGCGGATACCCTTATGATAAACGCAGAGCGGGAAAAAAGCAAGCCTTTTTGTCAAAAGATGGGTTGAAGCCCTTGCGGCTTTCTGCTATACTACCTTTATACAGGGTGGAAAAGAGGGAACTGCCCTGTCAGAGTATTTTATAGAGAGGGGACAAACTGAAAATGTATCAGGAAATGCAGGATTCTATTGGTCTCGTCAACTCGGTGGATCCCGAGCTGGCCGCCGCGATGGGACGTGAGCTGAACCGTCAGCGCGAAAACATCGAGCTGATCGCCAGCGAGAACATCGTCTCGCCCGCTGTCATGGCAGCGATGGGAAGCATCCTGACCAACAAGTACGCCGAGGGTCTGCCGGGCAAGCGCTATTATGGCGGCTGCGTCTATGTGGACGAGGTGGAGAACATTGCCATCGAGCGGGCCTGCAAGCTGTTTGGCGCAAAATATGCCAACGTGCAGCCGCACTCGGGTGCGCAGGCAAATCTGGCCGTCTATTTTGCTCTGCTGGAGCTGGGCGATACGGTAATGGGCATGGATCTGTCGCAGGGCGGCCATCTGACCCACGGTTCTCCGGTGAATATGTCCGGTAAGAATTATCATTTTGTTTCTTACGGCGTCAACGAGGACGGTGTCATCGACTACGATGCGCTGGAAAAGGCGGTCCGCAAGGTGCGCCCCAAGATGGTGGTGGCGGGCGCGTCGGCGTATCCCCGCGCGATCGACTTTGAGCGCATCGCGGAGATCGCCCATGGCTACGGTGCATATCTGATGGTCGATATGGCGCACATTGCGGGCCTTGTGGCGGGCGGTGTGCATCAAAGCCCGGTGCCCTATGCGGATGTCGTGACCACGACGACCCACAAAACCCTGCGCGGCCCGCGCGGCGGCCTGATCCTGACCAACAACTCCATCCTTGCCAAGCGTCTGAACTCTGCGGTATTTCCTGGCACTCAGGGCGGCCCGCTGGAGCATGTGATCGCTGGCAAGGCGGTGTGCTTCGGCGAGGCGCTCAAGCCCGAATTTAAGGATTATGCGCGCAAGATCGTTGAGAACGCGCAGGCCATGGCTGCACAGCTTCAGGCTCGCGGCGTCAAGCTGGTTTCGGGCGGTACGGATAATCATCTGATGCTGGTCGACCTGCGTGCGGAGGAGTGCACCGGCAAGGAGCTGGAGGCCCGCCTCGACAGCGTACACATCACTGCAAATAAGAACACGGTCCCCGGCGAGACCCGCAGCCCCTTTGTGACCTCGGGCGTGCGTCTGGGCACTCCGGCTGTCACGACCCGCGGCATGGGCACAGAGGAAATGAAGGTCATTGCCGACTGCATCGCCGACTGCATCTGGAATTACAGTGAGAAGAAGGATGAGATCTCGGCCCGCGTGCTCAAGCTGACCAGGGACTTCCCGCTGTATGAGTGATCTCCAGAGGATACTGGACCGGATATACTTTTATTTAGAAAAAGGAGGCGCTGCGGGTGCAGTGCCTCCTTTTTTCTGAAGTGTGGTATTCTAAAAAGATAAAACGTCTAAACTAACACCAGAAGCGCAGAAAGGGGACAACGACAGGAATGCAGAAAGGCTTTTTGCATCTTTACTGGGGAGACGGCAAAGGAAAAACGACTGCTGCCATGGGGCTGGCGCTGCGCGCGCTGGGGCAGGGGAAGCGCGTGGTGATCGTACAGTTCCTGAAAGGCGGCCCCAGCGGGGAGATACCGCTGCTGGAACGCCTGGGCGCAACGGTCTACCGCGGAAAAGCTGGACAGAAATTTGTTTTCCAGATGAACGAAGCGGAAAAGGATGCTGCCCGCGCCGTACAGAACGCAAATCTCGCCGCTGCAATGGCAGAGGAGGCGGATCTGTTGATTTTGGATGAAGCGGGCAGCGCGTGGGAACTGGACATGATCGACAAAGAGCGGCTGCGGGATGCGGTTTTGCAGCGTCCTGAGGCGCAGGAATGCGTTTTGACTGCGCATGCGGCGCCGCAATGGATGCTGGATGCAGCGGATTATTCGACCGAAATGAAATGCCTGCGCCATCCCTTTCAGCGGGGAGTCGCAGCACGGAAAGGGATCGAATATTAAAAGAATGGTACACACAGAGAAAACGGAATGCGATTTCATAGATATGCCGCGATTCGATGCAAAAATGGGTTGACAAATCGCGGCAGGATTGCTATAATATGAGCGTTCCGCAGGGTTAGCTCATCCGGTAGAGCGACTGCTTCCCAAGCAGTAGGCGGCGGGTTCGAGTCCCGTATCCTGCTCCAGAATAAGCGGCAGAACGTCATTTTTTCGATGTTCTGCCGTTTTTGCTTTTCAAAAATATCCTAAAAAAGCAGAAAAAGCTCTTGCGTTTCCAGAAAATCGTGCTATAATATAACAGCAATCGTTTCCAAGGCCGCTCGACGGGGTAGCCGATATTGAAGGTTGTGATGGGCGCATACATCAGAATATGGCCCCGATACGTCAGAACCAGAAATGAGGTGAAAACAATGAAGCAGGGTATCCATCCGAAGTACGTTGACTGCACCATCACCTGCGCGTGCGGCAATGTTATCCAGACCCGTTCCACCAAGCCTGAGATCCACGTCGAAGTTTGCTCCAAGTGCCATCCGTTCTACACGGGCAAGCAGAAGCTGGTCGACACCGGCGGACGTGTTGAGCGCTTCAACAAGCGTTTCGGCCGCAAGTAATTTTGGCTCGAATCCGGCGCTGTCTCCCCTTTGGGAGGCAGCGCTTTTTTGTGTTTTCTGCCGAAGCGGATACCCTGTCAAAATTTACACCAGATTCCCTTGATTTGAACACATTTCCAGACTAGAATAAACCCGCAGCATCGCGCAGGTCCCGCTGCGCCGGGGCTGCATGTGATCCAAAGAGGGAAGGAGCGTTGTCATTTGATCGAAGTATCCCATCTCACCAAATTATACGGCAGCCGCCCCGCGGTGGAGGACCTGTCATTCGTGGTCGAGGACGGCCAGATCTATGGCCTGCTGGGGCCGAATGGAGCCGGTAAATCCACGATCATGAATATCCTGACCGGGTATCTGGCCGCAACGGGCGGCGAGGTCCGTGTGGCGGGCCATCCGCTGCCGGAGGAAGCGGAGCAGGCCAAAGCCTGCGTGGGCTATCTGCCGGAGCAGCCGCCTCTTTACCCGGAGATGACCGTAGAGGAATATCTTCTGTTCGCTGCCGAGCTGAAACGTGTCCCCCGCGCCGAGCGGCTCCCGCAGGTGCTGCGGGCCGCCCGGCGTACCGGGCTGGAACAGGTGCTGCCGCGGCTCATCCGCAGCCTGTCCAAGGGCTATCGCCAGCGCGTCGGCATCGCGCAGGCATTGCTGGGCAGTCCGAAGATCATCATCTTGGACGAGCCGACGGTGGGTCTGGACCCCGCTCAGGTCATCGAGATCCGGCGCCTCATCCATGAACTGGGCCGGACGCATACGGTGATCCTGTCCAGCCATATCCTCAGCGAGGTGCAGGCGGTATGCGACCATGTGCTGATCCTTTCCAAAGGCCATCTGGTGGCCACGGGAACGCCGCAGGAGCTGAGCGGCAGGCTCAGCGCGGGCAGTATGCTGCGCGCCACAGCGCTGGGCAGCCGCGAAGCGGTCCTGCGCGCGGTGCAGAAGGTGGAAGGGATCCGCAGCGTGGAGATCGTGGACGAGCAGGGCGGTCAGATCACCTTTACCGTCGAGAGCGCCGACGAAACGGACCGCCGCGCGGCCGTTTCGCAGGCGCTGACAGAGGCGCGGTGTACCGTGCTGGCACTGGCAGCCGAGAGCAAGAGCCTGGAGGAAGTGTTCCTTGCCTTGACGGCCTCCGATGCCGCAGAGGAGCCGAAACCTGAGACAGGACCCCATGGAGAGGAGGAGTGAGCAGATGACAGCGATCTATAAACGGGAACTGAAAAGCTGGTTCCATGGCATGATGGGCTATGTTCTCACCGCCTTTCTTCTGGCGGCCACAGCCATTTATTTTCTGGCGCTGAACCTGGGCTACGGCTTAACCGATCTCAGCTACTATACCCTTTACCGTACCCTGTTCATCCTTCTGCTGTATGTTCCGGTGCTGACGATGCGCTCGCTGGCCGAGGAACGCCACAGCCGCACCGATCAGCTCCTTCTGACCAGCCCGGTGTCGGTGTGGGGCATCGTGCTGGGGAAATATTTTGCAATGTGTACCGTGTTCGCGCTGCCCTGCCTTATGGATATCGTCATGCTCCTGATCCTGTGGGCGCTGGGTGCCACCGCCTCCGCGACGCTGGCCAATGCGGCCGGGCTGCTGTGCTATTTTCTTATGGGGTGCGCGGCCATTGCCATCGGAGAGTTCCTTTCCAGTCTGACAGAAAACCAGATCGTGGCCGCGGTGGCGGGCTTTGCAGCGCTGCTGCTGGCGTATATGATGCCCAGCCTGCGCACATTGTTCAATGCGGGCAGCGCGGTGGCGCTGGCAGTGTTTACGGGTCTGTCCGCGGCCGCTTCGCTGGGCGCGGGACTGCGCAGCCGCAGTTTTGTGCTGGGCTGCCTGACCTTTTCGGCCCTCTGCCTTGGCCTGACAGGGCTGTTCCTGCTTCGGAGCGCATGGCTGACCGAGGCGTTCAGTGCGGTGCTGAACGCACTGTGTCTGTTCACTCCCTTCGAGGAGTTCGTCAACAACCGTTTTTCCATCCCCGCGCTGGTCTATTATCTGACCGTTTCCGTTCTGTTCCTGTTCTTCACCGCACAGGGCATCGAGAAACGGCGCTGGAACTGAGAGGGAGGGTCAAAGCATGAAAAAACGGATCTCGCTTTCCCCCAAAAACCGTTTTGCCGCGTCCCCCGAGCCGCTGGATGGCGGCCGCGTGTTCCGCAGCGGCATCTATTCTACGGCCATTCTGACGGCAGCGGTGGCGCTGGCCGTGCTGATCAATCTGGTGGTGCGCGCCATCCCCTCCAAGTATACCGAGTTCGACCTTTCGGAAGCGGGGCTGTATACGCTGGGTACGACCTCTGTGGAACTGATGCGGAGCATGGAACAGGACGTGACGGTCTACTATCTGTGCGAGACCGGCAGCGAGGATGCGATACTGACCAAGCTGCTGGACCGGTATGCCGACGAGAGCAGCCACCTCCGCTGGGAGCAGAAGGACCCCGCAGTTTATCCTACCTTCGCGGCACAATATGATGCGCAGACCGCCAGCTCCGGCAGCCTGATCCTGGTATGCGGCGAACGCAGCACGGTGCTGGACGCGGCGGACCTTTATGAATACGACTATTCGGATTATTACTACACCGGAACGTACAGTGTTACCTTCGGCGGCGAAAACAAGCTCACCGCTGCCATCTACCGCCTGACCAGCGGGGAGCAGAGCCATGCCTATTATACCATCAACCACGGCGAACAGGAGCTGACGGATTCGCTCCAGAGCGCGCTGGAAGCCCAGAATATCGCCGCCGAGCCGCTGGATATGCTCAGCACCACCATCCCGGAGGACTGTGACCTGCTCATCATCAACTGTCCGGCTGACGATTTCATGGCGGCGGGCAGCCTTGTGGATGAGATGAGCCAGCTCCGCGCCTATCTGAACGAGGGCGGCAGTCTGATGCTGCTGACGGACGCCTATTATGCCACCCCCAATCTCGACGCGCTGATGGAGGAGTTCGGTCTGACCCGCACCAAGGGCCTTGTGGTCGAAGGGGATATGAACTATGCCCTCTACGGCTATCTCTATTATCTGCTGCCGGACTACGCTTATCCCCAGCAGAGCACGGCACTGGATGGCGTGGATACCAGCCGCCATGTACTGCTGCAAATGGCACAGGGAATCACGGTGACCGAGACCGAGGACGTTTTTGCGGAATCTCTGCTCAATACCTCCAGCAAAGCGTATAGTAAGGTGGCAGGGTATGAGATGACCACCGTGGAATGGGAGGAGGGCGACCTGGATGGTCCGTTCTCCCTTGCGGTCTACGCCCAGAACGAAAACAGTGGAGCGGAGGTCCTGTGGATCGGCTGCGGGAATATGGACAACGAAGCAGTCTATCAGAGCGTACCCGGCAACAAGACCTTTTTGCAGGGCTGTGCGGCTTCGCTGACCGGGCAGTCCAGCTCCATCCTCATCGAATCCAAGGCGCTGGAAGCCGAACCTATCACTGTGTCGAGCGCGGTGTCCTCCACGCTGGGCCTCGTGCTGGTCATCCTTGTCCCGGCGCTGGTGCTGGTGATCGGTGCGGCAGTTGTGTTCCTGCGCCGCCGCAGATAAGAAAGGGACGTGTTCCATGAAGAAAAAACAGACCACCCTTTTGCTGCTTCTGGCGCTGATCGCTCTGGCCGGCGGTGCGCTGGTCCTGTTGGAATGGCATGCCGCGCGGGAAGAGGAGGCGGCCAGTGCCGCCGCCGAGGGGACGATCCCGCTTTCCTCGTTTGCCCTGGAGGATCTGACCCGCATCCAGTATACCTATGCGGGCGAGACTCTGACGCTGGACTACGCCGACGGCGTCTGGACACTGGCCGAGGACCCCGACTATCATCTGGACAGTTCTGCCTGCAACACGATGGCGACTGCTCTCAGCGCCTTGAACGCCAAGCGCCAGTTGGATGCCGAGGCAGGGGAGGATTATGGGCTTGAGGACCCCCTCGTCTCCGTCACGGTCAGCGCGGCAGGGCAGACGACCACCATCTTATTCGGAGCGGAGAACCCGGTGACAGGGGATGTTTACCTCCAAAAAGAAGGGGAAACGGCCGTGTATACGGCGGCATCCTCCAAGCGCTCCTGCTTTGAACAGACCAAAGAGGAGCTGTTCGGCGCGTTCAACCCGGCGGGACTGACCTCTTCGTCGCTGGAAGCCGTGCGCTATACGCTGCATGACGGCACCTCTGTCCGCATCGTGGCAGTCTCGGAACCGGTGGAACCGGATGGAGAGGCAGAAGAAAACACTGACACCGAACCGGTGTATAAAACGGTCTGGCGCCTTTCGGATGATACCGGCGCGGAGGTGGATGCCACCCGGGTGCAGACGCTGCTCTCCGCTCTGAGCAGCTATGTATCGGCGCAGGATACCTCTGCGGACCCTGCACAGTATGGCTTTGATGCCCCGACGATCACGGTGGAGGCGCAGACGGCGGAAGGAACCGTCACGCTGTGGTACAGCGTCGCCGCAGACGGATGTTATCTGATGGTGTCCGGCGACCGTTCGATCTATCGGGTGGACAGCACCCTGCCCGGTGCATTCCCCGCCTCGGCAGAGGACTGGAAACCCGCAGAATAAAACGACCGCCCGGCGTCTGGAAGGGAACCCCCTTTCCGAGATGCCGGGCGGTTTTATTTTCTGTAAAGATGTTCCTTGTTGCAATCCTTAAATTTAACGCGAATCAGGCCCCCTCCATGAGGGGGCTGTCGCCGCAGGCGACTGGGGGAGTGGCAACCTGCAACACTCCTTCCGTCATCGCTTCGCGATGCCACCTCCCTCAGGGAGAGTTG